>NZ_JBAMMY010000187.1:0-27131 GCF_051233685.1 Desulfobacterium sp. N47 | reverse complement strand
TGTCTTAACTCCTTATTATAATTATAATTTATAACAAGGCGACAAAAATTTTTTATCTGCTTTGTCAAGCAAAAAATAAACATTTTTATAATTTTTTTATCCCATATAGCATGCAAAAACTTAACCGGACACTACTGATTTTTAATATGTATATTGCAAACAAAATGCAAAATACCTTCTAACCAATCACTGCACCCGACCAAAAAGCTGGCGCTTTTTGGCGGGTGAGTTCTAGCGTGCGGCAGGCAACACATTCAGATATATCCAATGAACTTACGAAGCGATCCGAGGTGAATTGTGCGAGTTGAACCAATATTCGGAAAATCTCAATTAAGGTCTGAGCCAGATTTGTGCTTTGTATTAATGCCTTTCATGCCACATTTCGCTCCAGTATTTATTGATCATATACGGAAAGTTTGTAATAAGTTGAACTTAAGATGCTTAAGGGCAGACGACATATTTTCAAATTCCTCTATTATCGATGATATATGGTGCTCGATTATTAAATCACGAGTAATTGTTGCCGATTTAACATCAAAAAATCCAAATGTGTTTTATGAAATTGGAATAGCTCATACTATTGGAAAGCCTGTAATCCTTATAACCCAAGACATCGAAGATATCCCATTTGATCTTAGGCACATACGGAATATTATTTACAAATTCACTCCTCGTGGAATGGAAGAATTTGAATCATCTTTGTACAATACAATTAATCATATAATGGAAAATCCTGTCCTCTCGTTGGAACAGTTTAGGAGCGATTTGGTATCGGATTCATTTCCTGAAACATCATCACTCAAGGCCTATCCTGACGACTATATAAAAAATTTCGTTTTTGATAGGCTCAATGAGAATTTCTTACGAAAAAACGCCTTGGAGCTTTGCTTCTTTAGAAAAATTGCTGACGATATGTTCTTAGACGTTTTGCTTCAAGAAAAGAATCCCAGCCTAAAATCGAATATCTCGAAATTCATCGAGAAATATACCCTGCCAATATCTGAAGCCATCATGATTTCGCTTTTAAGCGAAGAATCTCAAGTTGCCAGGCCTGCGGTTAAGGCGGCCTATCAATTGTCCGTTGATGGATATTTCTCATCAAAAATTTTGGAAATCACTAGCAATAACTCATCATGGGAGGTTCGCAAAGATGCAGTATTTCGGATAGTTAAGCTAAATGATCTTCACAGCCTGGAGACTTTAGCGCAATTCACAAATCCCAAATATGACCCGGAATACCATCTAACAATAATGTCTATGAGGAATTATATTGAATCACTTATGGGAGACAATAAACTAATAAACGGTGATATTATGACAGCGATATCCATTATTGATCATCATATTACCAACTCAAATATATCGCCTCATAACAAGGATCTATTGTCACAGACATTAACAAGGCTTCTTGAGCTAGCGAAATGAAAGGTCGAATCTTTATTTTTGACTTATGCAGATTTTTTTCATCTGAGCTTTCGCCACCACCGCCTATAAACCAACCGACAAAAATTGCACAACCAGTCACTTCAGCGGACCCGGTACAACCTTGCGGCACTATCCGCAACTTCAGTGGCCGGGACCGCTGAGTTCGTCGGTTGGAAGGGATGATTATGAAAAAGTGTCCTTTTTGTGCTGAAGCGATTCAAGAAGAAGCAATTAAATGTAAACATTGCGGAGAATGGCTTGAAAAACAAGAAAATGTTTTTAATAAGGAATTATCTCAAGAGAATAATTCAAATGAAGTAATAACCATATCATCCTCACTCATGCCAAGTTTAGCATCGACAAATAACGAACAAGCGCAAGATGAGAATAAAGAAATTAAAGGGGGCAAAGAGTACCAAAACAAAATTCACTACGATACGCGTAATAAACATCATTGCAGCAATCGGTTGGGCACTCATTGGAATAGCCCTTTTTTTCAACAAGCTGGGGGAGCAAGCAGTCAGCGGGCATCTTGACACTAATTGTTCTGCTCTATGCATTGATTGTAGGGCTACCGGCATTTACAGCCAGAGCGCTTTCCATCAATGCTTCCCGACGGCTGCGGAAGATTATGATACTGGCTAACTGGAGTCTAATTGGTATAGATACCTTTGCCATAGTAGGTTCTATTTTTCTTCATTCCCTCTCCGGGTTAGGGCTTCTTGGTATACTATTTTTCATAGTTCCGGCAGGAATCAACATCTACGCCCTGCGCGCATTGAATAAGGCCGAGAAGCTGAACACTGGTAAAGAAGTAAATAATGAAGTAAATTTATCTTAACTAAGGTAGCTACTGACAAAGAATAGAATTTAATTTTTTCCAACCAGGCAATACAGCCGATCGCTACGCTCCGGCTGATTTCGTCGTTAGCCCCCTCTATGCAAATGAGAAGAAATAATTAGCATTTTTTGAAAGGATAAAAACATGGTTGAAAAAGTTGGCGATATTGAATTGACGAATGAATACTGGGATTGTGAATGTGAAAAAAATTTTATTCAGTTACGTTCACAAGAAATTTGTCCAATATGCGAAGCAGTACAGGAAGAACAACCTGCTTCCCGTGTTTCTGAAGTTCTGAAATATGGTTTTGTTGGTTCAGAACAAGAAAGTGAATCAGAACGAATTAAAAGATTGGCTTTGGTATGGATGAAAAATAATATTAATGAAAATGAGTGGGTTGAAGACGAATGGACATCGCTTAATGATGAGTTTGACTTAAATGTTTATATTGACGATGATGGAAACAAAAGAGCGACAGTATTTCCAGTAATCGATGGAGAAACCGATTTAGAAAATTTTATTGAAGTGTTGTAATGAGCGACAACAAACACGAAAATTACGAATTGCTAAACTTAATTGGCTATGGATTAGCCAAGTTTGATATGGATTTTGTCAATGAGTTTGGCTTCAAAACAAAAACTGCCTTCGGAACTTGTCAATGAAAATGAGACACATTCATTAAGAGTTTAGTGTCGTAATGGATCACTATTTTCCGGTACCGGTTTATTTATCCATGCTGCCTCCGGCGGGGCCATTGGTTTTGGGACTTTCCCTTTAAACCGTCCTGGATGTTTTGCAAAAGCATCACTTAAAACTGCTTGACGGTCTTTGATAATTTGTTCAGTCCGCCCGTAATGGACATCTTCGGGTGTAAGAAATCCGATTCCGGAATGGTAATGCTCAGTATTGTACCAGTCGAAAAAGTTCTTACAGAATGATCTGCTGTCCTCGAAGCATCCGAACCGTTCCGGAAAATCAGGCCGGTATTTCATGGTTTTGAACTGGGCTTCCGAATAGGGATTGTTATTACTAACATATGGCCGGGAAAGACTTTTGGTGATCCCCAGATCAGCAAGAAGGAAAGCAACCGTTTTTGATGTCATACTGGAACCCCGATCTGAATGAATGATCAGTTGACTTGGTTGAATCCCCTGTTTCTCACAGGACTGTTCAATCAGTTTTTTTGCAAGTGTTCCCTGCTCCCTGGATGCCACCATCCAACCCACAACATATCGGCTGAAGATATCGAGGATGACATAGAGGTAATAACTGGCCCGTGAAACCGCCATAGCATTACAAGCCGGTTTTATGCCCACATCGTCAGCCAGGGAAGCTGCCATGTTCATAATTTCTCCTCTTCCTTCTGATCCCAGGGCAGCTGGAAGATTTCGGCAATTTTTTTTTGAGCATCTATGATAAGTTCGGCTTTTTTCAACCTTGCCCGCAGCTTCTGAATCTCTTTTTCCTGTTTTGCAATACGACAAAGATTCGGATCTGGCTTTCGGACTTGGGGGCCTCTCTTTCTGGGTAAAAGAGCATCCAAGGTGCCTCGCTCGACCTGACGACGCCAAGCGGTCAAATTGGAATAATACAGACCCTCCCTGCGAAGAAGAGCGCCAACTTGTCCCTGCTCTTTACAAAGTTCAGCCTCCCTGAGTATGATACGTTTAAACTCCGCAGTATGTTTCCGGCGGCTTGCCTTCTCCGGAGCTTCGGGATTAGGAACAATAGCTTTAACCCCTGATTCACGCAGAGCGGCAGTTGTGGAAATTCCAGTCGCCCAGCGGGCTCCATCCATTTCCACAACATTTGGCTTAAGGTTCATAACCTTGATTTCCTTCTTTTCCATCTACTTTTCTCCTTCCCGCCCTACATTAAACTATTTGGGGGAAAGTGTCTCACTTATATTGGCACAGAGGGTCTTCGCAAAGTACGCTGCCGCTTTTTTTAATATGTCTCGCTCCATCTTGACTTCAGCAAGCTCCCGCTTGAGTCGTGCCAACTCCATTTCTTGTTCACTCAATGGCTTATGTGTACTTCCAACTTCCGACAGCTTTCCAGCCTTATAAGCTTTAATCCAGTTAGTTAAAGTAGATGGCACCAGTGATAACCGCCTTCAAGCACAAGCTTTACCGCCTCTTCTCTGAATTCTTTATTGTATTTCCCATATGGTATTCTTTCCATTGTGCCACCTCCGTTTTAAAATTTTTCTTAACATTGGTGTACACTTTTTTCAACATACCTCAATTATTCACCAGTTGTTTTTGAAATGAATGAAACAGCTAAAAATATTTATCCCGGACTGATTTCTTGGAATCCATTCAGTTAACTATAAAATACCGTAAACAAGTACACACAATATTATAAATGCGATGAATTCCGGTAGATCTTTGAAGAAAACGGAAGAGAACCGTTTGTGCTAAAACGCGAGATCGATAGTCTTGAAACGGAAGCAAGTAATGGAAATCTTAAGCAAATCATCCGCTTAAAGAGATTTTTAAACGGCCTGATGCATTGGAAAGAGAAGTACAGGAAACCGAAGCTCAGATGCAAAACAGGTGTTCACATTAATAATCTGCAACTTATTGATGCTATTTTATTTTAATCGCTTGATGGATTTAAATTGGCATCTGGTATTATTATAAATAAATTCTGTTTCCGGTGAGAGTATATATGTGACGCTTTAAA
Source organism: Desulfobacterium sp. N47 (assembly GCF_051233685.1). Classification (NCBI taxonomy): domain Bacteria; kingdom Pseudomonadati; phylum Thermodesulfobacteriota; class Desulfobacteria; order Desulfobacterales; family Desulfobacteriaceae; genus Desulfobacterium; species Desulfobacterium sp. N47. The sequence continues at coordinate 22,177 of NZ_JBAMMY010000187.1, read as the reverse complement.
CGGCTTGATGGCTATCCCAAATCTGGTTGCTCTGATAGTCCTTCTGTCAAGGAATGCAGAGTATATATTCCCTGAATAAAAAAACCCTGATAAAAGTATTTTAAGTATTTATTTATATAATGTATTTTATAATATAGCATAATAAAAAAGGGCAAACCCACAATATATTGGCTGCCCTTTTTATTATTATTTATAGCTTTATATCAATGCCATTTAAGCATTATAATAAAAATATTATTTAATGCCTTCTGGTTTCAGCAAGCTGAATGCGATGCAAAGCCCTGTCCAGAGCTATTTTGGCTCTCATAAAGTCCATATCCTGTTTGCCGCTTTCTTTTGCCAAACGCTCTTCAGCTCTTTTTAAAGCGGCTTTTGCTCTTTCTACATCTATATCACGCCTTCTTTCCGCAGCTTCAGCAAGAATAGTCACTCTGTCCGGCAATGCTTCAGCAAAACCTTCTGTAACAAAAACACATCTTTCTTCGCCTTTAGCATCTTTATATTTAATAACACCCATTTTCAAGGTAGTAAAAAATGGAGTATGGCCAACCAGAACTCCAAATTCTCCCATTGTACCGGGTGCCATAACAATCTGTGCTTCTTCGCTAACTACGGATTTTTCCGGGGTAACAACTTCTATTTTTATGTTTCCGGCCATATCGGTTTTCCTCGCATATTACTGTTCATCAGCCATTTGCTTAGCTTTTTCTCTGGCCTCTTCTATACTACCGACCATATAAAATGCCCGTTCGGGAAGATCATCATGTTTGCCTTCACAAATTTCCTTAAAACCCCTGACTGTATCTTCAATTTTTACATATTTACCCTTCATGCCTGTAAATGTTTCTGCAACATGAAATGGCTGAGATAAATATCTTTGAATCTTTCTTGCTCTGCCAACAATAACTTTATCTTCATCAGATAATTCTTCAATTCCAAGAATTGCAATAATATCCTGTAGCTCTTTGTATTTTTGAAGAATCTGCTGAACAGTACGAGAAACGCCATAATGTTCTTCCCCGATATAAGAAGCATCCAGAATTCTTGATGTTGAATCAAGCGGATCAACAGCCGGGTAAATTCCAAGCTCTGCGATCTGCCGTGATAGAACAACTGTTCCATCCAAATGGGCAAAAGTTGTTGCAGGAGCGGGGTCTGTCAAGTCATCAGCCGGAACATAAACGCATTGCACAGCTGTGATTGAACCTTTGTCTGTTGAAGTAATACGTTCCTGGAGTTCACCAAGGTCAACAGCCAGGGTTGGCTGATAACCAACGGCAGAAGGCATACGACCCAAGAGGGCCGAAACCTCGGAACCAGCCTGAGTAAAACGGAATATATTATCAATAAATATGAGAACGTCCTGTCCTTCAATATCACGATAATACTCTGCAGCAGTCAGAGCTGTAAGTGCAACCCTTGCTCTGGCTCCGGGAGGTTCAGTCATCTGGCCGTAAATAAGTGCGGCTTTGGGAAGAACGCCTGAATCCTTCATTTCATGATACAAGTCATTTCCTTCACGTGTTCTTTCACCCACTCCGGCAAATACTGATATACCACCGTGTTGCATAGCAATGTTATGAACCATTTCCATCATGATAACTGTTTTGCCAACACCGGCTCCACCAAACATTCCCATTTTTCCGCCTCTGGGAAACGGTACAAGCAGATCAATAACTTTTACCCCCGTTTCAAGAACACGAACAGTTGTATCCTGTTCTGTGAATTTTGGTGCTTCTCTGTGAATCGGCATCATTTTATCCTGGCTTACCGGCCCAAGCCCGTCAACCGGACGTCCTACAACATTTAAAACTCTACCCAGTCCAGCCGGACCTACAGGTACCATGATCGGGCTTCCTGTGTCTTTAACCGGCATACCTCGTACCAGACCATCTGTTACATCCATGGCAATACAACGTACAACATTATCACCTAGATGCTGTGCAACTTCTACAACAAGATTATCCGGTTCATCATTGATTGATGGATTTGAAATCAGAAGAGCGGTAAGTATATTCGGAAGCTTACCTTCTTCGAACCCAACGTCAACAACAGGCCCCATAACTTGCTTTATTTTACCTAAATTTTCTCCCATCTATAGACCTCCTATAAACTAAACTATACACGGTATATTCAGTTCTTACCCTTTAAGCGCTTCTGCTCCGCCTACAATATCCATGAGATCCGAGGTAATAGCAGACTGCCGGGCCTTATTGTAAGCCAGAGTAAGACTCTCAATAATGTCATTGCATGCCTTGGTTGCATTGTTCATTGCAGCCATTCTTGCAGCATGTTCACTTGTTGATGTTTCTAAAAGAGCGCTGTAGATCTGAACATAAACATTTTTTGGGAGCATTTCATTCAGCAGTTCAGCTGGAGACGGCTCACATATATGCTCAGGAAGATATTGTTTGGTTTCATCTTCGCTCTTTTCAATTTTTTCAAGAGGCGGTATCGGAAGAAGCTGTTTGATTACCGGTATCTGTCTGGCCGAACTTACAAATTCAGAATAGATTACATAGACTTCATCATATTCTCCGCTTAAAAACCCATCTATAAGTTTTTTCCCTGCATTGACAGAAATATTAAATCCAAATTTTCCTCCCACTACTCCGATGTATTCACTTTCGATTTCAAAATCACTTTTTCTTACCCAGTCTCTTCCTTTTTTACCATAATTCGTAAAAGAAACCTTTATATCTGAAGCAGCTTTTTCTTTAGCGAATGATTCTGCTTTTCCAATAAGGCTTGCGTTAAATCCACCGCAAAGGCCTCTGTCCGAAGTGCAAAGAACGATATTAATTTTTGAAATCTTTTCACGTATGGCAAGTAATGGAGCTGCCCCACTGCCACCGCGTTCGGAAATACTTCCCAAGACTTCTGCAAACTTGCTTGCATATGGCCTGAAACCGATCATACTGGTCTGAGCCCCTCTAAGTCTTGAAGCAGCAACCATATTCATAGCTTTTGTTATCTGCTTAGTCTTCTTTACCGCGCCTATTTTTGTTTTGACGTCTTTTAATGTTGCCATTCAAGTCAACCTTTATCTATCACATGATTCAGATTCGTTATAAAAAAACCTGATCGAATTATTTTATTGTATCCTTGAATTCTTCATCATAAGCCTTAAGAGCATCCGTCATAAGCTTGTCAAGATCATCACTTATGGCTTTTTTCTCAATAAGCTCTTTGAATATCTGAGGATATCTATCTGACATAAAAGAGAAAAGACCGGCCTCATATTTAGCGAGAACATTTATCGGATAATTATCAAGAAAACCTCTGGTTCCGGCATAAAGAATTGTTACCTGCTTTTCCATAGAAAGAGGCTTATATTGCGGCTGCTTCAAAATTTCAACAAGTCTTGCACCACGAGTAAGCTGTCTTTGTGTCGCTTTGTCAAGATCGCTTCCGAAAGCTGCAAAAGCTTCAAGCTCACGATACTGAGCAAGATCCAGTCTAAGGCTTCCGGCAACCTGCTTCATGGCTTTTACCTGAGCAGCTCCTCCAACTCTTGATACCGAAAGACCAACATTTATTGCCGGTCTGACACCTGCAAAGAATAGACTTGGTTCAAGATATATCTGACCATCAGTAATTGATATAACATTTGTCGGAATATAAGCTGAAACGTCACCTGCCTGAGTTTCAATAATAGGTAAGGCAGTAAGTGAACCTGCGCCAAGATCATCATTTAATTTACATGAACGTTCAAGCAGTCTGGAATGGTTATAAAAAATATCTCCGGGATAAGCTTCACGTCCGGGCGGACGTCTCAAAAGAAGTGAAACCTGACGATAAGCGGCAGCCTGCTTTGAAAGGTCGTCATAAATAATTAATGCATGTTGACCTTTATCACGGAAATATTCACCCATAGCACAACCAGCATAGGGTGCTACATACTGCAATGTTGCAGGATCGCTTGCGCAAGCTGCTACAACAGTCGTATATTCCATAGCGCCATGTTTTTCCAATACTGAAACAACCTGGGCAACTGTTGATTTTTTCTGGCCGCAAGCAACATAAATACAATAAACATTCTGCCCTTTCTGGCTCAGAATAGAATCTATCGCTACAGCAGTTTTTCCAATCTGGCGGTCGCCAATAATAAGTTCACGCTGACCACGACCAACCGGAGTCATAGCATCGATTGCTTTAAGACCGGTCAGCATTGACTCGTGAACACTTTTTCTGGCTATAACACCAGGTGCCACCATTTCAACTCTTCTGAACTCCTTGGCATCTATCGGGCCTTTACCGTCAATAGGTTCACCGACAGCAGACACAACGCGCCCCAGAACCGGTTCGCCAACCGGAACCTGAGCAATACGGCCTGTGCGTTTTACCACATCACCTTCTTTAATATGTGTTACTTCGCCCATAACGGCGATACCCACATTATCTTCTTCAAGGTTAAGCACAAGACCCAATATTCCCCCAGGGAATTCAACCAACTCTAAGGACATGGCTTTCTCAAGTCCGTAGACCCTGGCAATACCATCGCCAACTGACAAGACAACACCGGTTTCGCTCAACTCTACTTTCTTGTCATAATCAGCAATCTGACCTTTAATTATCTGACTTATTTCTTCAGCTCTTAATTCCATTATACACTCTCACCCCTTTTTAAAGATTCTCTCATGTTGAGCAATTGTGTTTTGATGCTACCATCCAAAACAAGATCACCTATTCTGGAAACCACACCACCAATAAGACCGGAATCTACCTTTATATCCAGAACAATATCCTTACCGGTCATTTTTGACAGAGTATTACGGATCTTTTCTACGGTTTCGGATTTTAGCTCTGTAGCCGAAACCAGACTGGCTCTTGCAACGTTTTTAAGTTCATCGGCCAGTTTCTGATAAAAATCGTTGATAGTAACAAGAAACCCTATTCGACCTTTATCAAATAACAGAAGAAGGAATGATCTCATTGCTTTCGAAAGTTTCATTTTTTCAATTATAATTTGTAAAACTTTTTTGCGTGCTGCGGCATCATATAGCGGGTTTGTGAGCGCCTGTTCAAGGCCTTTTTCTTTTACAATCATTCCGGTCAACTCATCCAGCTCACTTCTGTAAACCTCTGCATTCCCGTCCTCTTTGCCGATAAGAAGAAGTGCCTTAGCATAACGCCTTGATATAGCTAAATTTTTCACTATGCCACCACCTTCTCTAAATATTCACTTACAAGTATTTCCTGATCTTTTGCGTTAATATTATTTACTATTTTTTCTTCAGCTTTTTTCAGAGCGTTTATAATTACCTCTTCCTGAAGTTTAAGCCGTGCCTGCTTAAATTCATGCTCGATATTCCGGCGGGCTTGTTCCTCCAGTTTTAAAACTGAAGCGTTTGCAGCTTCAAGTATTCTTATTTTTGCCTCTTCACCCTGTTTTAAATATTCAGCAATTATTTTTTCAGATTCTTTATCAAGCTTGACAACTCTATCATTACATTGCGCCAAATTCTTTTCAACATCAGCTTTCTGTGTTTCCAGATCGCTTAACTGCTCTTTTATACTTTTAATGCGATCATTAAGAGCGTTCGCAGCCGGTTTTCTAAGAAGAAGAAAAAGTCCGATGGCCAATACAGCAAAATTCATAACCCGATATGTGTCGGTAGGTACCCATCCTACTGCATGTCCACTTCCATGTTCACCACCTTCTTCGCCTCCTGATGAGCAAAGACCGGCACTAACGGAAAAGAGCAAAAGAAAAGATATAAATACCACTAACAATATACATCTTTTATGTCTGACAAAAGATATTTTCATTAGACAGCCCTCCCCAGAATTTTTTGACAAACGGCATCCGCGCAAGAATCAACTTCATTCAGCAGTAATTTCCTGACATTTTCGGTATCGTTCACGATTTTACCACGCATCTGCGCAAGGTCGTCCTGGGCTTTTTTATTTATTTTATCAATCAGTTGTTTCTCTTCGTTTTGGGCTATGGATAATAAAGCTTCTTTTTCTTTCTGCCCTTTTAATCTTGCATTTTTAATTCCCAAAGCGTAGGAATCTTCTTTTTCCAGGATGTTTTTGTTTGTATTATCAATGCTCTGCTCAAGACCACTTATTTTTTCTTTTCTCTCTATAAGGATTCTTCGAATCGGCTTGTACAAAACGATATTCATCGCCCAGATAATGAAGAGGAAATTGATGATCTGTATTATAACAGATTTATCAACATTAATCATATTACAGCCTCCATAACAAACTTTATGATATAACCTTACCCTTGAAAACAACAATTGCTGCCATGAAATGCAACCTGAAACTTAGCGAACGTACCTTCAAGCTTAAATTCCAATACCCTATCTATCGGAATAAATAAGGGTACAAAATATTACATTTAAGCAGACGTTTACAATTTGTGTTTTCTAACGTTCTCAAAATTTATAAATTGTTTTCAAATTCTTACAGCTTTATGAAAAGCCATAAGTACAATTTGTGTCTATCTCCACCCTGCAACCTTCCTGTTGTGCAAGACGGTATATACGATTCAATGATATGAATCATAGCAGCGTAAGGAAATATTTACTTCATTTACTGCAATTCGCGCGCTTTGCTTATGAAGTGTATTGCTTTGCTATCCAAATCTCTCTTTTAACGAGATTGTTAAATCTGGCGCTCTATAACACCGGTATCAACAACTTGTCAAAGGTTTTTTATAAAATATTTTATATAATATAATTCAATCAACTTCAAATTATAAATCATTGCAATAAGAAATTCTTTAATTGAATAAAAATCTTCTCATGCTGATATTTAATAATATTCCTATACTTACAAGTATAACAATTATTGATGACCCGCCATAGCTTATAAAAGGCAAAGTTACGCCGACAACCGGCACCAAACCCATAGCCATACCCATATTGACAACTATATGGCACATAAACAATGCAGTTATTCCGAATGATAAAATAGCTCCAAAATTATTTCTGCTGCCATATGATATTTTTAAACACCGTGCAATAAACATAAAAAAAATAAACAGCAAAAATAAACAGCCGACAAATCCCCATTCCTCTGCAAAAACTGAAAAAATAAAATCGGTTTGCTGCTCAGGCAAAAAAGAGAGAGCACTTTGAGTTCCCTTAAGGAAGCCCTTGCCTGTTAACATACCTGAACCTATGGCAATTTTTGATTGAATGATATGATACCCCGCACCAAGAGGGTCATACTCCGGATTTAAGAAAGTAATGATCCTTTTTTTCTGATAATCTCTGAGGAAAAACCAAATTGTTGGAATAGCTAAGGCAACACTTGTTAAAATAAATATGAAAGCTTTCTTTTCAATTTTTACAAATAAAGACATGGATGCAGCTATTAAGATAATCAGCATAGCTGTACCCAGATCCGGCTGAAGCACTATTAAAGCAAAAGGAATTATACATAATACAGCCGGAGCCAATAATTCACTCAAAGTAAGTCCATTGGTGCTTGCTGCTTTTGAGTAATACCTGGCAAGGACAAAAATAACGGCAAGCTTGGCGAATTCAGATGGCTGAAAAGTTATCGGCCCCATTATAAGCCAACGCCGTGATCCTCCGGCGGATTTTCCTAAAACCAAAACCAATATAAGAAGCAAAATACAAAACCCGTATATGATAAAAGCCCATCTGTCTAAAACTCTATAATTGAACAGAAAAGAAATAATCATGAGCACAAAGCCGGCAGAATACCAGATGATTTGTTTTATAAAAAGCACATCCTGTGTGGTTGATTTCCCTGCGGTTACTGCACTGTACAGAGTCATAATCCCCACAAAAGAAAGAATCAAGGTAAGGCCAAGTAATTTCCAGTCAAAATTTTGAACAAGTCTGCGATCAATCATTTTATAGTAAATAATCCTGTGGTGTTGCGAATGTTATCTGTTTTCGTGCTTTTATATTATATATACAATAAACGATCAATGCTTTTTGTTTTAAATCAATTTTGATTGGTTCGTAAAAAGTCGTAAAAAAGTGTCTGCTATGGGAAAATATCACATCTATTGCTGCTTAAAACAATGTACATTTTTATATTAATCATAAACTTGCTTATATTTCACAGCTTCATCGGATGAAGTTTGGTCTTCTTCATTTATTGGATTCAAAAAAGTTTGAATAAGCTCTTTTGCGATCGGTGCAGCGGTGGTTGCACCGTGCTCGCCATGTTCAATGACTACAGCTACGGCAATTTTAGGATTAGCTGCCGGAGAATAACAAACAAATAATGCGTGAGATTTATGAAGATATGGGATTATTTTTTTATCATAGTTACTTTCATCTTTCTTTCTGCCAACAACCTGTGCGGTTCCTGTTTTGCCACACATTTCAATTCCGCCATCTATGCGGGATCGGTAGGCTGTGCCGTAATTTTTATTTACTACGTCACATAAACCTTCTCTGATAATATCTATGGTGCTTTGGCTCGCAGAAATCCGGCCAAGATTTTCAGGCTTGCTTTCCAAAATAACCTTCCCCTCAGGATTTATTATTTTTTTTACAACCAAAGGTTTGATCTTATTACCGCCGTTGGCGATTTCGGATATCAGCACCAGCAACTGAATGGGAGTAACCAGATTATAACCCTGCCCGATAACAGCCGAAAGACTCTCTCCGCTGCTCCAGGAATATCCGAATCTTTTTTTTTTCCACTTGGAGGAAGGGATCAACCCTGAACCTTCGTGCTCCAGATCGATACCTGTTGAAGAACCAAGTCCGCATGATTTTGCATACCTTTCGAGTTTGTCAATATCGAGCCTCTGTCCGATGTTATAAAAGAATACGTCGCAGGATTCCGCCAGCGCTTTTACAACGTTAACCCGGCCATGGCCTCCTTTTTTCCAGCACATATATTTTCGGTTTCCATGTGCTAAATAGCCGGGACAGTAAAATGTTGTATTTTTATCAATAATTTTTTCTTCCAAAGCCGCCAAAGCAGTTATAATCTTATATGTGGAAGCCGGAGGATAAGTTCCCATTATAGCTTTATTCTCTATTGGTCGTTGAGGGTGTGAAATGAGATTGTTCCACTCATCATGCGTCATGCCTGATACAAACAAATTAGGATCGAAAGAAGGGCTGCTGGCCATTGCCAGAATTTCACCGGAATAAGGTTCCATTGCAACAACGGCACCGGCTTTATTTTCCAGAAGCTCTTCCGCTTTTCTTTGAAGCCGCTCATCAATTGTAAGATATATATTGTCTCCGGCTTCAGCATCAGCAGTATTCAAAACCCTGATAACCTGACCCACAGCATTCACCTCTACCTGGCGCACCCCCCTCTTTCCTGTCAGATATTTTTCAAATGTTTTTTCAATTCCAAACTTACCTATATACTCACCCGGTTTATTTTCAGAATATTTTTCATTTTTGAGTTCGTTTGCACTTATCTCGCTTAAGTATCCAATAAGGTGTGCGGCCCTATTGCCCTGCATGTAAAATCTTTTAGGTTGAACATCCACCGAAATTCCCGGCAGATCATATTTATGAGCTTCTATGGCAGCAAGAATATCTCTTCCTATATCTTGTTTCAGTACAAACGGCTTGTAACAGGATATACCTTTTATGCCGCTGACCTGTTGCATTAAATCTTCAGCAGGCACATTTATATATTTGGAAAGCTTAGTAATGGTTAATTCGAGTGGCTTGGCGTTACTTAATACCACACTTAGATTAAAAGAAGGCCTGTTATCAACAAGCAAAACCCCGTTGCGATCTAAAAGCATTCCACGGGAATATTCTATATTTTGTGAACGTATACAATTGTTTTCGGAAAGTTGCCTGTAGTCGGTACCTTCAATAATCTGCAGATAGAATAAGCGTAGGAAAAGAAGAGCGAATGCAACGGTAACAAAATAAGTAACCACTGACAAACGATGCCTGAACCATTTGTTATCCGTACTTCTTAATAAATTGTCCATTGCCTGAAAACCAAATTATATTTCATTACAGCATAAAAAACATCATTACCATGTATGCCCGTTTTGCTCGATAGCCTGGAAGCTAAACAGCCTGGAACAGGAATTATAGGCTTTTTTGATAAGCATAATAAAAAAATACCCGGAGAAAAGTGCCCAGATAAATTGTGTCAATATTTTCCATAATATATTTTCGGAAAGGAGCAAATCGGAATTAAACATGATAAACGAACTTATGAAAACTAAATTTTCAAACAACACTCCTGCCGCAACAGCAAAAATTAAAAACAAACTGCTTCTTACGTTAAAGTATACCGAACTCCATCTGATACAAATATATATCCATATATATGAGGTAAGATATAAACCGAACGGGCCGTTGTACATATTATCCATCAATAGCCCTGCCAATAAAATTACAGGGATACTTTCACGAAAATTCCGGTAAAGGCCTAAAAATACAACAATTATCACGAAAAGATCGTAACATCCTCTAAATATCGGGAAATAGAGAACAAACGTTGTTTGAATGATTGCCAGCAAAATGCATAAGAAGGCGTAAAAAAGATACTTCATTATTTATTATAATATATAATTGCTGAGTTAATGATTTATTAAAATAAGAACTTCTTCCAGTTTTCTGAAATCAACATGTGGTGTTAATTTTATTTCCTGAAAAAGCCCGGAATTTTTCCTGTTAATATTTGAAATAAACCCGACAGGAAGTCCTTTGGGAAAAACACCATCAAGCCCTGAAGAAATTACAGAATCCCCTACTTCTATATCATGCCTTCTCATAACATATTTAAAGATACATTGATCCGAAGATGCGCCTTTGACAATACCCCGTGCCCTGTTTTTCTGTACAATCGCATCTACGGCACTGTCCTGATCTATTATCAGCAGTATCTTTGAATAACTGTCAGCAGTATCAATGACCTGCCCGACTATCCCTTCAGGAGTAATAACGGGCTGACCCGCTTTAACCCCGCTTGTTTTTCCCTTATCAATAACCAATGTCCGGTACCATAGGGAAGGGCCAACGGAAATCACTTCAGCAGCAATTGATTCATAAGGTATGCTTTGGCGAAAATCGAATAAGCTTTGCAGCCTGATATTGGAAAGGACTGCTTCGCGGTATTCATTGTTTTTTTGAATAAGATACCCCATTTTTTGTTTAAGCCTGTCGTTTTCCTCTTCCGTTGAAACAAGAAAAAAATAATGATTCCATGTGTTTTTTGTGAAATCAATTGTTCGTGTCAGAGCCTTCTGGAAAGGGGATACGATAATCAACGCAGTCCTGCCGAGAGAGGACGGGGGATAACGATGTTTGCTGGAGACTGAGAGCACAATGATATTGGCAGTCACAAGTATAATTACACAGACTACTATCATTGTTTTTTTTGAAAACATGAAATTACGATAATACGATCTTTTTTAGGATTTCAATGCTGTCTAATGCTTTTCCTGCACCCATGGCTACTGCCAATAATGGTTCCTCTGTAACCCGGATTGGAAGACTTGTTTCTTCTCTTAAAAGCTTATCAAGGTTTTTTAACAATGCTCCTCCTCCGGTTAAAATAATGCCTGTATCAACAATATCCGATGCCAGTTCAGGAGGAGTATGTTCCAGTGCAATCTTAACAGTATCAACAATTGCATCAATCTGCTCGGAAATTGCAAGTCTTATTTCTTCAGAATCAATAGATAATATCTTAGGAATTCCTGATGCAAGATCCCTGCCCTTGACTTCTATTGTTTCAATATTTTCAGTGTCAGGGTAAGCGTTGCCTATAGTTGTTTTTATCATTTCAGCCGATCTTTCTCCTATAAGCAGGTTATACTTTCTCTTTATGTATTGAATGATAGAACTATCCATCTTATCACCTGCCACTCTGACTGATCTGCTGTAAACAATACCGGCAAGAGAAATAACTGCAACTTCGGTTGTTCCTCCTCCGATATCAATAATCATGTTACAGATAGGTTCGGAAATAGGCAACCCGGCCCCAATAGCAGCTGCCATCGGCTCTTCGATTAAAAATACTTCACGTGCTCCCGCTGATTCGGCTGATTCCTTTACAGCACGTTTTTCAACCTGTGTGATCCCCGAAGGCACAGCAATAATTATCCTTGGCCTGACAAAGGTTCTTCTGTTATGAACTTTTTGAATAAAATGGCGCAGCATCGCCTCGGTAACTTCAAAATCAGCGATAACACCTTCACGTATGGGACGAACCGCAACTATATTGCCAGGTGTTCTTCCCAGCATATTTTTTGCCTCCATTCCAACAGCAAGAACACGGCTTTTAGTGTTATCGTCCTTGTTAACAGCAACTACGGAAGGTTCGTTCAGAACAATCCCTTTTCCCTTAACATAAATGAGTGTGTTTGCAGTGCCAAGATCAATGGCAAGATCGCTGGAAAAAGCGCCTAAAATTTTATCTATAAAAAGATTCATATTCCCTCAAGGATGTATTAATAAACTGTTGTTTTATTGTATTACTAACGGATAATTCTGTAACAAGTAAAATTTTGGCGGCTTTTTAAAATAATCATACAAACGCAAGGCACGCATATCTTTTGGAATGAAATGTGAATTTTACAAGTTCAAATGACCAGTTTGAGTGCAACACTCATACAGACGAAGAATACACATCAATCCAATCTGCACAGCTTGGGTATTTAAGTCATCAAAACATTTCCGATAAATATAATTATTGTGCACAGCTACCAGAAATCTTCTTTTATTACAAGGATAATTTATAAAATAATCGTTTCTTTTAATAAAGATAATGCACCCGCTTTATTAAACCCCGGGCTTTTGCCACAAAATCAACCAATAATTTATAACCTCATTTTTCCCAGATTTACCATTACGTTATCGTATAACACCGGCCTGAAATCTTTTATTTTTAAGTTATTGCGTGTAGTATGTATTCTATTTGTGAGCAATATTGCAATTACGTACCTTTCAAGATCCATCCAGAAAGAAGTACCGGTAAAACCAAGATGGCCAACCGTGTTGTACGAAAAATATTTTCCACTGCTTGAGCCTGTTAAAGAAGGCGTATCAAAACCCAAAACCCGGTCAGCTTCTTTTTGCCGGCTTAAAAAAATTTTAATAAGTTCTCCGTCGATAATTGAGTTTTCAGATAATCCATGAAATGAAAAAAGCAGTTGTGATAATAATTGATTAACATCACTTGCAGTACCGAAAAGACCGGCATGACCTTCTATCCCGCCCATTACATAAGCATTTTCATCATGCACAACACCATCTATAAGAATATTACGCCAGGAACAAAATTCCGTGGCTGCATAAATTCCGTTTTTTTTCTTTCTATACTCCGATTCAAGATCAATATAAAAAAGATTATCAAGACCAAGCGGTTGATATATGTTCTCATCCATAAAATGATCCAGCCGATACCCCGAAATCTCTTCAATAACCCATCTTAAGATCATAAAGCCGATATCACTGTATAAAGTCTTTTCTCCGGGTTTGTATATCAGCGGCTCTTTAACGAGCATATTTTTTAATGCACTCTGCCTTTCATTTTTCATAATATCGGACAAAATAAAATAATATGGACGATAATCAGGTAATCCCGAATTATGCAGAAGAAGATTTTTTATGTTAATATCTGCCTTACCGGTATTTTTAAACTGAGGAAGAATCTTCCTAAGTTTATCTTTTAGTTCAAGTTTTCCTTTCTCAATAAGTTTGATAACGGCAAGCGTTGTGGAAAGCGGTTTTGTCAGAGAAGCGAGATCGAAAACTGTATGTTTTGTCATCTTTTTAAGCGATAATTTGTTTGCATAACCGTATGCTTCAAAAAATACAACTTCACCCTTTACCGAAACGATAAGTACCGCTCCCGGGAAAACATTTTCAGAAAGGGCGCCTATCATGGCATTGTTTATTTCTTCCATACAGCCGTTATTGCCACTTAATAGAAAGCATTTTGCTGTCTGTATCAAGATCAGCTTTTAGCCCAAAAGGGATAGTAATATTTTCCTTTCCATGACCGGCTTCCAATCCGGCAAGAACAGGGATATCATATTCTTTAAACAGATCCTGTATCAGTTTATAAATTTCTTTTACCTGACCGCACTCTGTAAATGAGCCCAATGCCAAACCCGCCAAACCTTTAAAATATCCTGCAAGTTTCATGTGAGTAAGCATTCTGTCTATTCTGTACAGAGCTTCACCCCTGTCTTCTATTACAAGAATACAGTCTTTAAAATACGGCAGATAGGGTGTTCCTGTGAGATGGCAAAGAGTCGATAAGTTTCCTCCAAGCAAAGTACCCGATACTCTGCCGGGATTTAACACGACGGCCCTTTTCGGTTTGATCTTAATATCAGATTGTGAAGTTAAAACCGATAACATAGCATGTATTGTTTTTTTTGGGGCATCTGCAAGTGTTGTAAGCATTGGGCCATGAAAGGAAATAAGGCCGCATTTTTTATAAATCGCAGACAAAAGAGCGCTTATATCACTATATCCTATTAAGATTTTAGGATTTTTAGAAATAGTTTTGTAATCAAGCAAAGGCAGCAGTTTCATTGAGCCGAATCCGCCTCTTGCGAAAAAAACAGCCTTTATCTTTTTTTCGGAAAAAAGGTTATTAATAATTGCGGCCCGCTGGTAATCTTCTCCAGCCAAATATCCTTTTACATTATATATTTCTTCGGGGATATAGATATTAAACCCCATGGATTCAAGAACGGAAACACCTTTATTAAACCTGTTTCTGTCAAAAGGACTTGCAGGTGCGGCTATTCCGATCGTATCACCGGGTTTAAGCATGGACGGCATTAATAATTTTTTTTCCATAGTTTTTAAGTATGCAGTTGAGCTGCTTTCCCTTCTAAAGTTGCCTGAAGAAATTTCGCGTATTATTGCATAAGAAGTTCCGCCATTCAAGCGTAAAAAGGATGCAGTAACTATCGGTGAACGCGGTGGAATAGATTAGCGCGGAATTTTCCCTGATTATATGGCTTTGCGGCGACATGCCTATGGTGGTATTTCGTCATTATTGTGTTGGGGGGTGTTCCCGGAAGAATTAAATTATATATCAGGCCGGATGCAAATAGCTGCAATGTCGTCATGGCACTTGAATCTGGGATATTTTATACACCTGGGATCATTTTTTTCTATCTCCCGGATGTGCTCCTTCAAACCTTTCAAACCGAGGCTAAGAAAGCGTTCGACAAGAATATCGAAGTTTTTCTCCTTTTCAGGTGTTTCCACAGGTATGTTCAATCCGTCTGTGAAGACAAGAACCTCCTTTACATCCTCTAAGGATTCGACACCGGACTTTAAAAAGGTTTCGGCCTCTTTCTCACCATTAAGTACCCCATAGGATATGTTCATACCATATCTTGTTTTGCGGATTTGATCTGCCAGTGCTTCATGAATTAAAATAGTGCTGCTTTCAGACATACTTTTCCAGATAGAAAGGGTTTCGAAATCATGATCGTCCCGCTGGGTGAGAATCCTGTATGAATTGTCCCTGTATATCAGAATAATAAAAGAGTCTCCTGTCTGAATCCATTCGAGCCCTTTCTTTCTTAATCTGACCACAGCGGCGCTCGTGCTCCACAAACTTTCCCTTGCTGAAAGATTTACACCGTGGGATATCATCTCATCATTAATGGCCTTGTTTGCAGCCTTGGCTAACTCTATAAGGGGATAGTGATTCTTAGAGAAAACGGAACAGGCAGTCGAGGATGCAATCATTCCTCCGGTTTTTTTGCTGCCAAAAAATGCTTTATCCAGGCTTGCGGCACCATCAAATACACCAAAAAGATTCTTTTCCATAACAAGTGTGTCTTCATTGATCCGGCCGGAACCTTTTGCAAGTATATGTTCTGTTTCCATTAGTAACTGGCTCTTTCCTCTTATTTAAATTAATACCACACCATTTTGGTGTTGTAATATTTTGTTTAAATATAAGTTAGATACATAAGATGTCAAAGTGATAGTCTCAATAAATTTTAGGTCAGGTATTGATATTTTCGATTAAATTGGAAATATGTTCCGATATCATACTCTTTGAACCGGTTTGAGCAGTATTTTCCCGATTCCTTTATGCGGGGTGAGCTTTAAGATGGTCGATTCTAAGCTTTTGTGAATATATACCGCCTCTGCACCAAAAATATTCAGATCCACAGACGGTGGCTTTATAATATTTAAAAAAAAGAACAGCCCGCAAGGTTTTGTGGCAGTTTCTCCATCCAGGTCAAATCGATTGAATATTCTCCATTCCGGTTAGAAATTATCGAGAAGAGTTTATGAAGAAATTGGGTAAAGCAGGATTGCATATCCCGGGAGAGTAGAATCCTGTGTGTTTTTGCCCCTTTTTGAATAAAGTCCACCCAGTTATTTATGACAGAAAGATTCTTTTCGGGATTTTGATGAAGAATATTAGCCCAGTGAAGGGTAAGGAGCGGCCTGTCAAAGGCAAAGACAGGATCACGCCCTATTTCATTCCAGGAAGGTTCGGGCTTACCTCTGTCCAGCAGCAGCACACCGCTCTCCCATGTAATTTTGGGATGCAGGGGCTTTGAAAATTGCCTGGCTTTATCGAAGCGGGTTGTTACATATCTGATTCCGTATTCACTCAAAAGTTTCTGAAACCCTTGTTCGCCATTACCAAAACTGTGTTTCAGAGCAGGTGGAATAAAGGCAACCGGAAACTGAGTGAGATGGTACTGTTCCATGAGCTTAAAGAAAAATTCCAAGTGCTTTTTTATTTCGCTTTTACTTCTCATGCGGCATTCCTGGTCATGAAACTCGGCTCGATGCATTTTGCCGTTTATCCGGAATTCATGGCCGATGCCGTGAAGGGCTATTTCAATATGGTCGGACTCGTTTCTTATAATCCCGGCGGCTCTTTCCTTGTGTTCGCATCTGGTTCCGGTATTGTCCCAGTCTTTACCCATCCATGTGGAAGATGGCAATTGCTTTAAAAGATTGGTTTTATCCCATTCACAAAGCACAAATCCCGCAAGAATTTTCATGTTAAGCATTTTGCCAAGGGCTGCCAGAGCAATATAGTCTTCAGGCAAATGATCCCTTCCCATACCGCTTCTGTACGGCTGATTAAAGGATGATCCGTCCTTTCCGGACCACCACCCCACATCGTCAACTACGACATGCAACGGCATGGGAATGGTGAGATAAATATCAGTTTCCATAATTTCCTTTTTTCACAGGGAAATATTTCTGCGAACCAGAGGTCCAAGCGAATTGGCAGCAACAAGTGGAAGCCTGTTCCAATGTCTTATATGCAGCGACTCCGGCTTTACTTTATTCTGTTTTCCATCTAAATACCAGTTATACCAGTATAGCTGTTTTTCTTCCGGGTCCCATTGTTTCTTGAATAGATATGTGGAGGCGCCAAAAGAGGATCTGCCCATGTCGAAACGATCCAGCCCCAGATTGCAGGCAAATCGTATCATTTTCCAGTATAGAAACATATTGGTATTAAGGTGCCTGAATTCCCTAAGCGATGATGCCCAGGGATTACTTATTTCGCTTTTGAACCTGAACATGAATCCTGCTGCAACGGGTTGTGATTGATAAGTTACTACACATATAAATGCATCGCGGTAAAAATACTTAAAAATTGAATGAAATAATTTTTTTGAATGCACCGGAGAACCCAGATCCCGCATGTTTTTGCTAAAAACTGTATAAAAAGGATCCATCAGCTCCTGTTTCCCGATCCGCGATTCCAAACCGTTTTTCATTCCTTTTTTTATCTGGCTTCTTAGCTTTGATTTAAACTTCTGCATCATCTCTTCATGAGTCTGGCCCAGCTTGACTTTCAAAGAAACTTTAATGGATGATACGTTTGAGCGAAGATTCTTTTGACACAAAAGTTCTGAAAAAGCAGAGGGCACAGCCTGGCGTATTTCAAGGCCTGAGGCACCCTTGTTTTCTATAAGCTCAATGGCTTTTGCAAAAAGCACTGATTCGACGGCATGATTTTTTGCAAGGATGCCTGTCTGGTCAAAAAACGGGATGGAGATAAATTTGGGTTTTCTGGTCAACGCGTTGAACCGAAATAATGGAAAAATTCCGCAGATGGCTTCTTCCTTTTGGGAGCCTGCACTCTGCCGGATCACAGCCGCCAAATAAAATGGCTTGTGATGGTACACCTCCCCGATAACCCGACTCCAATTAAAAAGATGACAATAGTGGGCATCTGCATGGGTTTGAACATAATCATCCCAGGCGTCTGCCCTGTCTGGTTTTAATACGGTTGTTTTTATTATTGACATGACTTTCTTCTTACAGGTATTCTGACTTCAATGCTTTAATAATACTAACCATACCTGTAACCATACCTGATAACAGAGAATACCACAAGTTATCGGTTTAAAAAGCCTGATGATAACGCCCAGTGTATCCGCTATGCAATCGGAGCACCAGACAGGCCCACCCTAAACGTCAGAGGTAAGCATCATGATGAAAAAATATTTATTTATATTGTTCATATCATTTCTGTTAATTGGCGGATGTTCCGGCAAAGAAGATCAAACCGGTAAAGAACGTTCCGATAAAGAACATATTCTTTCAGATCAGGTAAGGGCACTGGAAAAGGCAAAAGGAGTTGAACAGGTGCTTCAAAAAAGTACTGATAAACGTATCACGGATATAGAAGAACAAAACAAATAGATAAAAATTATATTTGAGGTAGTTATGAAAACAATCAGACTTCAGGACCTTGAAAGGCTCAGGGTTTCCATGGAAGGAGCCCTTCATAATAAATAATCTGTGCCGTTCCGAAGGAGTATGAATAGGAAGCAGGAATCTTAAATATTAGCTGTTTTAGTTTTATAAAAAGGCTATCTTCCATCTTTTATGAATAAACAAAGGGGGATTAATCATGGATACCGAATTTCATTATTACATCACAGGGATAATTGCAAAAGCAGCAGGCTTTAGCCAGGATGAAGCAAAGACCATCGCAACGGCTGCCGAATATGTGGATGAAAACGATGTGTGCCTTAAGATCAGTGACCCAAAGGGGGGTGACGACTACGAAAACTATATTTCCCAGACAATGAATATTTTACAGCCCAAACGAAAACTATTGAGGATATATCCTGTCTTTCATTTTGTGCCTGGTGATCCTATGGATGAGAAAGCTGCACGCAGAGACGGCAAGATGCATTTACTGAACACCACACCAAACAACAAGATTGCAAACAATTTAATAGATGAGGCTTTTAATGCCTCAGATGATACGCGGCTTTATCGTATAGGGATAGCAACGCATGCTTATTCGGATACCTGGGCACATCAGAATTTTGTGGGCTGGTATGATATTTTCAATAACATAAGCCTTGATATAAAACCTGATGTCGGTCACGCAAATGCCGAACATCACCCGGATTGGCCCGCTCACCGATGGGAAGACGTTCGGCTTGCAGATGATCAGGTGCATAACACGGAGCGTTTCCTTGAAGCTGCTGAATATATTTATATGAAGTACCGCGCGTATAATTTGAAAAGAAACTGCATTGTTAGCGAGGATTGGAGCCAACTTCGCATTCAGCTGATAGAAGCGATCGGGTCTTCATTTTCCGGTCCTCGCAATTACTACCGTGAAGACCGTATCAGGCGGTATAATGATCTTGCTCCATGGTTAGGTGATTTCGATGAATCCGAATGGTTTAAAGAGGCAATAGATATTAGAGTAAAGGGATTTAAAGATTCCCAGGAAGGCCTGCTCTCTATGTTTACGATGTTTAAGGACGATCTCTGCTGGAAACAGGATGCAGATAAGGAGAAGACACACTGGTTCCGTTTTCAGGAAGCAGTAAAGGAACATCAGGGAAAAGCCATGCCGCATCTTGATGAAATATTTAAGAAAATGGGTGTGAATCTTCATGCCTTATAGGAAATGACAGACAAGTATTTCGATCTTCAATAAGAATCACCTCCTCAAAAAGAGTTGGTGATCCTAAGCGGTTATTCATATCCGGAATATTAAACTGAAGTTCCCTTTTAGAAAAGAAATATTTATCCTATAATTTAAATTTGTTATTTAAAAATCAGATGCGCTTGTTCTGCCTACGCATTTATCGACTGGAGCAAGTCGAAGGCCTTTTGTTGTTTCGAATTGGCCTTTGTAATTACCGTGAAAGTTGGCGCATTGTCATCCGCCCCCGGACACCGGCAAGTTGCTCGGACAATCGCGCCAAGGTGACCCAGAAGGCTTCGAAAAGAGTGAACCCGTGAACCATCCTCAAGGTTTTTAGTGTGAACTTTTTGCATTGCTGAAACGGATCGTTTTGCGGGTGCAACCGGATCGCGAAAGGCTTTTTCTTGCTGTTTTTCATCGGCATAGATCAGGGGACGCCAGGCTTCCATCATGTGCCATTGGACACAATAAGCAAGCATGCATAAAAAGATGTGAGAGCGAACCCGATCTTCGAGTCGATGATGAATGGGGCGAACCATAAGATCTACCGTTTTGAAGGATCGAAACGCGCGCTCGACCTGACTGAGCTGTTTATAGTCGCGCACCGCGGCTGTTTGCGTCGGCTGCATTAGCCTTGTTGTGCCAAAGACTCAGACCAAGGCTTGATGCTTTTTAGCATGGGGCCAATTGTACGCTCTGCAATTTCGGTATCATAGGCAGCTTGAGCACGCAGCCAATAACCGTTGGACAAACCAAAGAATCGACACAACCTCAAATCGGTATCTGCCGTTATCGAACGCTTACCAGCAACAATTTCACCGATTCGTTGTGCAGGAACGCTAATTTCCTTTGCCAGACGATACTGGCTGAGCCCCATAGGTTTTAAAAATTCTTCTAACAGGATTTCGCCTGGTGTAATGGGTTCGAACTTTTTCATAATAGACCCTCCTCAGTGGTAATCAATAATTTCCACATTTTCTGCACCTCCATCCGCCCAACGAAAGCAGACTCGCCACTGATCGTTGATTCGAATGCCGTATTGACCTGAACGATCACACTTAAGTGCCTCAAGATGATTGCCGGGTGGCACTCTCAAATCATCAAGCCGGTTAGCGATTTCAAGCTGTCTAAGTTTTCGCCGTGCCACCTTTGCAATGTTTAGGAATTGCGTGACATGATGGCCTTGTGATAGCGCCTCAGTATATTGACATTTGAATGATCTGATCATGTTTTATATAATAATGTATTACGTGATTAACGTCAAGCGTGATTGTTATAGGGTATAACGTTTGGGTAACTTGCCGCGCCAATGACCTTTCCGCGCAGCGCCGCCGAGCTTCCCGCGGTCAGGTTGACCCTATGTTGTGCAATTTTTTAGTATAATTTAAATCAGCTTCTTTTATATTAACACTTCAATCTCAACCCTTAATTCCCTGGCAATCGCTTTTAAGGTGTCAATTGTTGGGTTTCGTTTACCGTTTTCTATTTGCGAGAGATAGGCAGAGCTAATGCCAACTTTCTTTGCCAATTCATTCATTTTGATCATTTTGTGTTCTCTCCATGCCCTTATGGGATTTATTCCATCAAGGATGGCAAAAGTAATCTCTCCAGGAATTGTGATCTCTTTCCCTTCCTGTATAGCTTTTAAATTTTTTTCTATATCATTTATGTCTTCAGCGTCTTCCAAGGCTTCATTAAGTTTTTGATATTCGTCATAGGGAATTACTGCCCATTCTGGTTTTCCGTTTTTTTCTATAATTTGAACATTCATTTATATATCTCCCCTCTGGTTTTCACGTTGATGACATGGATTAAAAATTCGTTGTCATTTATCGTATACACGATCCTCCAATCACCCACGCGTAGTCTGTAACCAGGATGTTTTGTTAATTTTTTCACATTACGCATCTCATAGGGATTGTTTGCCAATTCTTTTATTTTATTGGCTATACTTTGAGAAACATTGCGCGGCATTCTACGAAGAGCCTTGTCCGCATCTTTGCTGAAAGTTATTTTATACATATCGACATGCTAACAGAAAGCAATAAAGAAAACAAGATGAAAGTTAGCTGATAGTTATTTCTTGGACACACAACGCCCACGGCGTAAGCCGCGTGGCGAAGCCACGTCGGTCTTGACGCCGTTGTGTACGCCCGGCACGGGCGTGAACTTATGGGGTGAAAGTCCCCTATGTATGAATCCTGTTAATGGTTAATTTCATTAGCATAAACATTAGCCGAAGGCAAGGGCGGAATCGTGAGGTTCTGTCTGAAGGCGAAGCGAAGCGGAAGGTAAGCCGAAGGCGAAAGCGACTGAAAGG
>NZ_JBAMMY010000031.1:0-27838 GCF_051233685.1 Desulfobacterium sp. N47 | reverse complement strand
CATCTGCATTTGCTGTTGAAAGTATCCGGAAGTGGTGGTTTACCATGGGAAAGCCTTTATATCCTAATTCAAATAAGCTGCTAATCACAGCAGATAGCGGCGGCAGTAACGGATACCGCAGAAAACTCTGGAAAACGGAATTGCAAAAGCTTTCATCTGAAATTGGGTGTTCTATATCGGTTTGTCACCTTCCTCCGGGAACAAGTAAGTGGAATAAAATCGAGCATCGATTATTTTCCTTTATCAGCCAAAATTGGCGCGGCAAACCTCTTGTCAGCCATGAAGTTATCATTAGTCTAATTTCATCCACAACTACCCAAAAGGGTCTTATTGTAAAATGTGAACTGGATGAAAATAAGTATCCCAAAGGCATACAGGTATCTGATGAATATCTTCTAAAAGTGAATATGAAGATGGATGATTTTTATGGAGAGTGGAATTACACCATCTTACCGAACACAAGCTAATATGTTACAATAATATTATGACAGACTCTAAATTAGAAGCCTTATCCCATATCATAAATGAAATTTATAGGAAAGAGATTTTTTGCTTTTTAGAAAATAATAATAATTATAATTTGTTATTAATAATTGTCATGCTTTGTCTAACATCAGGTAATTCAATATATGAATTGAAATTTTGTTGGTTATATCATGCCGGGTTGATATTAAATAACCGGCAGGTGTTTTCAAAGATATTTTCAGATAAAACCACAGGGTCTTCCTTTTTTATTTCGGAAAGCTTTAAAAAAACCGATTTCACAAAGGCTGGTTCATTACGCCGGGTATTATTTTTCTCGGGAGCCGGAGTAAGATAAGGCGCATCAGTTTCTATAAGGATGCGGTTGTCGGGAATAAAAGGTATCATATCTCTTAATTCTTCCCCGCGGTTAGCAATTGTAAGTATGCCTGTAATTCCAATATAAAGACCAAGATCGAGACATTTTTCAAGCTCTTCCCGGTTTCCGCTAAAGCAGTGTATGACGCCATTAATTTCTTCTTCTTTTTTATGGTCTTTTAAGATATCGAAAAACCTGCCGTTGCTGCCTCTTTCATGAAATATTATTGGAAGGCCGAGTTCATCAGCTGCTTCAAGCTGCCTTATAAACCACTTCTCCTGTTCTGCTATTGGTGAGAACATTCGGTTAAAATCAAGGCCGATCTCACCCCAGGCTTTGACTTTGATATTTTCAGAGAGGTCTTTTAAGTGATTTATAGTATTATCGCTGCATTCTTTCGAGTCGTGTGGATGGACACCAACCGAGGCATAAAAACCTGGATAAGTTTCTGCGATTTTAACCGCTTTAACTGAGCTTTTCATGTCTATTCCAACTATCATTATTTTTACAACACCAGCTTTTTTTGCTCTATTTACTACTGAACCTAAATCCTTGTCGTATGCTCTATCGTCTAAATGGCAGTGACTATCAAAAAACTTCATAGGTAACACCTTAATCTATTGCTATTGAAGTAGTTATGAATATTTTAATGCAGCGGCGCCATTAAAGTATCCCGATAAATTTCCTGCCGTTCGTTTGCGTGTCAGTATCTCCAAGAAGTCAAACACGGGTTATTTAAAACTCTTTGAGTATTTACAGCAGTATTTGAACGCGCTTAACATTTAACAAAAAGTTTATCAATAATTACTTTATAAAAAGTTTGTTCTGCTTACAGCATATGGATAAAGTGCAGATGTTTAAGATCCGGTATTTTTAACTTTTTATGAAGGTTTAAATTTAGGTTGATTTAATTAAAGGAATATGATTTCGTCAAAATCCGAAACCGTTGGGGGTTTTTCCCCACTCAAAACGGTATTATAACATTTTAGTGTTGTTGAATTAAAATAATATTTTGTTCTGGAGGTCCACGATGTTTAAAATTGTAAAACGCGAAGAGATGGCTGGGGGCACTGTAATTTTAAATGAAATTGAAGCGCCTTTGATTGCCCAAAAGGCTAAGCCAGGCCAGTTTGTGATCATGAAGGCTAATGAAACGGGTGAGAGGGTGCCGCTTACAATGGCGGATAGCGATCCCAAAAGCGGAACAATAACTGTAATCTACATGGTAGTAGGAAAGTCTACCGCTCTTTTTAAGAGTCTTAAAGTAGGTGAAGGCTATCAGGATGTTATAGGCCCCCTGGGCAAGCCTACGCATGTTGAGAAACTTGGAACAGTTGTTTGTGTTGGAGGCGGGACAGGTGTTGCTGTTTTGCATCCGATTACACGGGCTCTTAAAGAAGCAGGAAACCATGTTATAGCTATTATCGGTGCACGCAACAAGGATTTGCTTATACTTGAAGATCATATGAAGGCTGCTTCAAATGAACTTTTTGTTTGTACTGATGACGGATCATACGGGCATCACGGGTTTGTAACCGATATTTTAAAAAAGATGCTTGAAACAAAAGATGTTAAGCTTGTTGTAGGAATCGGTCCTGTCCCAATGATGAAATTTGTATCCAAAATGACCAAAGAGTATAATGTGAAAACTCTGGTCAGCCTCAATCCTATAATGATTGATGGTACAGGGATGTGTGGCGGATGCCGGGTTTCTGTTGGCGGCGAGACAAAATTTGCATGTGTGGACGGACCTGAATTTGACGGTCATCAGGTTGATTTTGACGGCCTTATGCAGCGTTTACAGGCTTATTGCGTCGAGGAAAAAGAGTGTCATGATGCATTTTGCAAATTAAACCGGTAGATTCGGTTTTTCATTGACTTATATCAAGGATTACAGATTTTCGAATTCGATTTAGAATTCTTATACGGAGGATTTTATGGCTGAAGAAGAGGTAAAAAAAGCTAAAAAAGAAGTTATACCAAGGCAGCCTATGGAGGAGCAGGCTCCCGAAATACGAAGAAGAAATTTCAAAGAAGTTCCGATTGGATACTCCATTGAAACTGCAAAGCTGGAAGCGCAAAGATGCCTTCAATGTAAAAAGCCGGCCTGTGTTGAAGGCTGTCCGGTTCAGGTGGATATTCCTGGCTTTATTAATTGTATTAAGGAAGGCGATTTTACAAAAGCTATCAGAACAATATGGCTGAAAAACAGCCTTCCGGCAGTTTGCGGAAGGGTTTGCCCGCAGGAAATACAGTGTGAGGGACTATGCGTAGTCGGCAAAAAAGGTGCGCCTGTTGCGATAGGAAACCTTGAAAGATTTGCCGCTGATTATGAAAGAAATAACGGCAAAGGAGAACTTCCTCCCAAAGTGCCTTCTACAGGCAAGAAAATTGCAGTTGTAGGCTCAGGCCCTGCCGGACTTACTGTTGCAGCCGATCTTATCAGAAAAGGACACGAAGTTACGGTTCTTGAGGCTTTTCATAAACCTGGCGGAGTGCTTGTTTACGGGATTCCCGAGTTCAGGCTTCCTAAAGAAATAGTATTTTCCGAAGTGGCTTTTTTAGAAAAACTTGGCGCTAAAGTTGAGTGCAATAATGTTGTAGGAAGAACCGTAAGCCTTGAAGAGCTGTTTGCACAGGGTTATGATGCAATATTTGTGGGTGTTGGCGCCGGACTTCCCACATTCATGAATATTCCTGGCGAAAATCTTATCGGAATCCTTTCCGCAAACGAGTACCTAACACGTGCAAATCTTATGAAGGCTTATTTATTTCCCGAATATGATACGCCTATTGTAAGAGGCAAAAACGTTGTTGTGCTTGGCGCAGGAAATGTTGCGATGGACTCTGCAAGAACTGCGATGCGGCTTGGAGCTGACAATGTAAAAATAGTATACAGAAGATCAAGGCAGGAAATGCCTGCAAGAAAAGCCGAGATTCATCATGCCGATGAAGAGGGCATAGAATTTTTTCTGCTCACTGCTCCCACTCAATTTTTTGGAGATGAGAAGGGAAGGCTTACCGGTATGGAATGCCTTAAGATGGAGCTTGGCGAGCCAGACCAGTCCGGAAGGCGGCGTCCTGTTCCTGTTAAGGGTTCAGAGTTTAAAATGGACTGCGACCTTGTCATTGTTGCTGTTGGAACAGGCCCAAATCCTCTGCTTACCCAGTCGACACCTGAACTGACTTTAAACAAACGGGGTTACCTTGTTGCCGATGATGAAACCGGCAAAACATCGATGAAGGGTGTATGGGCAGGTGGTGACATAGTTACCGGTTCTGCAACCGTAATCCTTGCAATGGGTGCGGGAAGAAAAGCTGCCGATTCAATTGATAAGTATCTTACGCTTGGTTGGTAATAAATTTAGATAAGTTTGAAAGAAGCTTGAACTTTTGCTTTGGGACCTTTGTATAACGTTTCCTTTTGCTCCATTAATTTCTTCCGGAGTTAACAGAGGTCTCAAAGTTATTTTAAAAATTATTAGCACCGGTTAGATAGTTTTCTGCATCCGATCCCAGCTTTATTGTACCTTGTACCTTGTGCCTTTAGCCTTATCAACTTACGAACTTAACAACTTATCAGCTATCTTTTGATCTAATGCGGCAGATACTTTGATTTGCTGGAATCTATATTATATTTTTTTAAGATATTATCCCCGTTTTCATTGGCTTTCTCCCGATCCAGCACCATACTGGAGCCATGAATGTCTTCAATTATATCATATTCTCCTTTGTTTTTTTCAAAACCATCAACAAGATCAGCGATTCCTGAGATTTTTACTCCATTGACCGAATATATAACGGCATCTACAAAGTCATGATATCCTACATTTATTTCATCGGCGAGAACCTTAACAAGTACAACAATCTCTCTTTGTTCCCTTGTTGGCTCACCATTAATATAAAAATTTATAAGTTCTTTCGGAGCGTTTATGTGCCAGTCCTTTTCATTTCCATATTCCATCAGATAGTTTAATGTAAGAGTTTCAAATACAAGGCCTCCCCTGATATAATAGGCCGGAGACTGCTCATATCTCTCAAAAGGAACCAGTCTTTCATAATCAATCGGTTTTGTTAGTTTAACTGATGCTTCTTTTATTTTTCCGTTTCTGAGTATTTTAAATTCTGCAAGATCGTTTATTTGTTTTTGTTGCATCAAATATCCAAAATAAGTTCTTTCTCCCTGCCTGAATTCTATTGTTCCGTCATTTTCTATATTTTTACCCTCTATTGAAAGCAGTATATCATTTGGTTTTAATATTCCTTCTGCAGGTGAATCAGGATAAACTTTAATAATTAAAACTCCCGTCTGCTTTTCTGTCATGAGATATTTACGTCTCATATCAGGGTTTTCCATTTTCTGCATGGATAATCCGATATCAGGTGTGCCGTCATTTTTTCCGTCTTTGATATCCTCGAAAAAATGTTTAATTACAGGAGCCGGAATCATATAACCTATATTATCATAACGTCCATTTAAAAATCCTTGAAAGGCAACGCCGATAATTTTATTATCCTTGTTAAATACAGGTCCGCCGCTGTTACCGGAATTTATTGCAGCATCAATCTGGCAGATAAGTAAATAAGTGCTGCTGTGAGAATATTTTGTATGTTCTATTCTGGAAACAACCCCTTCGGTAATTGATAATTTATCCCCGCCTTCAGGAAAACCATATACTATGACTTCATCTTTTATTTCAGGAAGATCTCCTATTTCAGCAGGCTCTATCCCATCAAAAAATGACTCATCTTTGACTTTGAGTATAGCCAGATCCGATTCATGCGAAACCATTTCAGTTTCTGCCGTATATCTTTTCGCCTCACCGGAACGCCTAACCTGAATAAAAGTATTGTCTCTCACGATATGCGCATTTGTTAAAATTCTATTGCCACTTATTATGCAGCCCGAACCATTAAATATTTTCTGTCCCCACATTTGCCATGGTTCATGATAATTATAAGAGTTGCTTACCGTATAAATCTTAACAACAGCTTCTTTAATATTAGGTTTAGCCACAAAACAGGTCCGGAAATAACTGAACTTATTATTATCATCCATATAAATATACCCAAATATTTCATGCTGTGCTCCTATGTTTTATAAGCAACTATAAATTAAGCTGTTTGCAACCGTAACGAAGCTTTCTGTTTGGTATGGGCAATATTGCAGTTGCTATAATTCATGTTTGCCTAATTGATCAGAATTTCAGGAAAAAAATCACTGCTTAGCTATCCGGATATCATGTTAAGTAAGAGTTATGCAAAGCTTTCTCAGCTTTCCACTGTCTGCACCAACAGCTCTTTTCTGTAGTGGTCCAAAATAGTCGCCTTTGATATCATACCGGCAAAACATTTGTTCACAACAACCGGCATGCTGTACAGGCCATTGTCATCCATTATCCGAAGGACTTTGGGGAGGTCATCATCATTACTCACCGTTAAAACTTCCCGATCCATTATCTGCTCCACAAAAACCGTATCGTACATTATGGAATCAAAAAGATATGGCCGGATATCATCAAAATGTACCAGACCCATAAAATGTTTGCTTTTGGGATCTTCCACCGGATAATAGTTTCGGTGCGAATGTTTTATAACTTCGACAAACTCCCTTAAAGACATATCCGGCCTAACAGTAATGCAATCTTTTTCAAGAAGTTCCGAGATGCTTAAATCCGTAAGCACCCTGGCATCGGTTCCCGGCCTTAAAAGCTGGCCTCTTTCAATTAAATCCTTCATGTATAAAGAGGCCGGTTCAAAATAGTGGCATATGGCAGCAGAAAGAGAAGATGTAATGATCAGAGGAACAATAACCTCATAGCCTCCGGTAATTTCAACAATCAGAAAAATTCCGGTTAAGGGTGCCTGTAGTATTCCTCCGATCAAACCAGCCATCCCAAAAAGGGCGTAGCAGCCTTCTCCCACCCAGCTTACGGAAGGAAAAATTTGGGAAAGCCCCCTGTAGTAGGCAAGACCTGCAAAACTTCCAACAACCAGACTGGGGGCGAAAATGCCGCCCGAACCGCCGCTACCCAAAGTAAAGGAGGTGGCAAGCACCTTGGCAAAACAGGCAATTGCAACAATAGTTAATCCCTGAGTGTAAATCCCTTCTATCATTTTACGGATAGAATGGTATCCTTCACCAAGAATATCCGGAAAGAAAAAGCCCATAAGACCCACAATGCAGCCTCCTATAGCGGCTTTTGCCCAAAGAGGCAGGCTGACTTTTTCAAAGCGGTGATGGCTTACTCTCAATGATCTTGTCATCAAAATTGAAACAAAGGAGGTGACAAGGGCAAGTCCTACGCATGCAATTACATCCTGAAAACCGATATGGAATTTTTGGTGACTGAATGCGATCTGGTTGCCGGTTAACAGCCAGCTGACTTGAGTTCCGGCAACTGCGGCAACTGCTATGGGCACAATTTTCTCTGTAGACCATTCCCCAAGAATAATCTCCATGGCAAAAACCAGTCCGGTAATGGGGGCATTGAAAATCGCCGATATGGCCCCAGCTGCACCGCACCCTACCAGGGTTATCCTTTGCCGGTCATTAAAGGAAAAAATCCGGGCAATATTTGAGCCGATAGCAGCACCGCTTATTACAACCGGTGCTTCCGGGCCAGCCGAACCGCCGCTTCCTATAGTCAGGCAGCTTGAAACCAGGCGGGAAAAACTTGAGCGCAGGCGTAGAAAACCACCATATTTGGATACAGCTTTAATCACCTCCGGAACTCCGTGGCCGGGCTCTTCCCTGATGATTTTGTTTAAGAAAAGAGAGGATAAGGCCGCACCAATTGCAGGAAGAATAAATGCCCACCAGAAAGACCTGTAGTGTCTGAAAAATTCGAGCATAAATTCCAGCGATCTGTTCAAAACAAATGCAGCTATTCCGCTGCATATTCCCACTACAATGCCTGTAACGATAAGTAAGGGCCGGTCATCATGCCTTAATGCTTCCCATTTTACCGGAGATTGCCGTAGAAAAAATGGTCTCATTTATCAGCCTTTTCCAGGCGTTTTTCAAACGCCTCTATTTTTTCATAAAACATCTCGGATGCGGGGGAGCTGTTTAAAAAATTTATAAATGAATTATCCCTTAAGCAAAAAGATATACGTGATAAATAATAAAGATGAGACTTTACAGATGGACAAATGAGCAAAAACATTACTGATACCGGTTTTCCATCTATCGCTCCGAAATCAACTTTGTTTTTTAGAAAACATGTGCTGATAAAGGCTTTCATACCAGTACCGGTCATAGGACTTCTTGGATGCGGAATGGCAACTCCCTTTCCAATGCCTGTAGAAGTCAGCTTTTCACGTTCAATCAATTTTAAATACAGGGTTTCCTTGTCTTGCTCCGGGATATAAGGTAAAAGAGATACGGCATTTTTTAAAACATCATCAACACTATCTCCGGGAACTTCATAGTGAAGTCCGCCACGCTTCATGGCTGAAGTTAGTGCGTTTTTTTCGGATTCTTTTGTCTCATCCCTGTGATGATCAGAAAGTGTGAAGCTGATATTATGCTTTTCGGCCCATTTCCCAACAATCTCTTCATCAAACATGCAATGGTCATCTGCTTGTCTAATGGGAATCCTCCCCTGGCGCACCCATCGCTCCACTGTTTTCAGTGGGATATTAAGACATGCCGCAAATTCAGCAAGTTTTAATTTCATTTATTTTTGCCTCGTATTCTTTAAAACATAACTTTTTCTTAAAAGGACAAGTTTGTCGAAGTCAATCTTTCAATTTACACAGAGTTATATATCTAATCAATATCTTTATTCGGATTATACAGGGAAACTGAACCTGAATTTATTTATATTTATAGAAATTACAAAATCAGGTATTGTTTGTCTTAGCATATCATCATAACCAAAAAATAATTCATCAGCATTAATTCGGGTTAAAATTTGTTCGAACGAATTGGTTGATATTATTCTGTGCATAAGTCCTGAAATTTTAACTATTTGCATTTCACAAAATAATTTTATTTTTGACATAACTATATATTTATGTTATTTATCGAAAGTATATCTTAATTCATAATTAGTTTAGTTATAGATACCGTTACATATCATTCAACTCTTAATTGCTTCGATTATTATTAAATATAATTAGTTATATCTGTTTGCAGTTTTTTTGAATAAATATAAAAATTTCTCTTGATTATTTCTTATTAGGAATTATTGTTAAACAAGTAGTTTATTGAGTACTTAATATAATAAAGCAGGAGTGTAGAAGATGGCATCCATAAAAGGTACAAAAACAGAAAAAAATCTTATTGCATCATTTGCCGGTGAATCTCAGGCCCGCAATCGCTATACTTATTTTTCCAGTAAAGCAAAAAAAGAAGGATATGAGCAGATCGCCTTTATTTTTGAAGAAACGGCAAATCAGGAAAAAGAGCATGCCAAACGATTTTTTAAATTTCTTGAAGGCGGAGATGCTGAAGTTTCAGCATACTTTCCGGCAGGAGTGATAGGAACGACATTTGAAAACCTTAAAGCTGCTGCTGCCGGGGAATATTATGAGCACTCAGTTCTTTATCCTGGAGCTGCTAAAACAGCAAGAGAAGAAGGCTTTGATGATATTGCCGATGTATTTGAAAAAATCTCTGTAGCGGAAAGACAGCATGAAAAAAGATACAGAAATCTTATCGCCAATATAGAAAAAGATCAGGTTTTTAAAAGGAAAGAAAAAACGGTCTGGCGCTGCAGGAACTGTGGATATCTCCATGAAGGAAACGAAGCGCCTGATTTGTGCCCTGCATGTGATCATCCGCAGGCACATTTTGAGCTTCTTGGTGAAAACTACTGATTTTCGGACAAAGCAAGATATGTTACACCGATAACAATACATAAATAATAATTTAATGAAAGGAGCAGAAAGATGGCAAAAAGACTTGAAGTTTACAAATGCGAAGTATGCGGAAACATAATAGAAATATTACATGGCGGAGCCGGGGAACTGGTATGCTGCGGGCAACCCATGAAACTTATTGTTGAAAATACCGTAGATGCTGCAAAAGAAAAGCATGTTCCTGTTATTGAAAAAATATCAGGGGGCGTCAAAGTTAAAGTAGGAAGCGTTGCTCATCCGATGGAAGAAAAGCATTATATCGAATGGATAGAAATTATTGCCGACGGTAAAATTTACCGCCAATATCTGAATCCGGGTCAGGCCCCTGAAGCAGTTTTCAATATAGATGCCAAAGAAATTACTGCAAGAGAATATTGCAATCTTCATGGATTATGGAAAGCATAAAAGTATTAAGGAGGAAATATTATGTCAAGCTGGAAATGTCAAAACTGTGGCTATATGTTTGAATCGGAAGCCCCACCCAACGAATGCCCGTCATGCAAAGAAAAATGTGAATTTGTTGATAACACATGCTATACTCCTGATTGTGATGCAGGAGGTACAGGCGGTATTGATCCCAGAATAAAATAGATATATACAGTTGGATTTCATTTGTAGTTTATATTTATATATTTTGAAAAGGAATCATTATGCCTAAAGCATTAATAGTATTTGCCACCAGGACTGGCAAAACAAAACAAATAGCAGAAATCATAGCTGAAGGACTTCGCATCGCAGGTGTTGATGTTGAACTTCTTAATGCAAATGGAATAAAAAAGGAAAGCGCTCTTGAAGGATATGATGCTTATGTATTCGGGTCATCGACTTATCACGGAGAGATGATGGCTGGTATGAAAACTTTGCTGTTTCTTGCAGAGAAAGCGGATCTGGCAGGGAAAATAGGCGGTTCTTTCGGTTCATTTGGGTGGAGCGGAGAAGCTTCTGACCGGATTTTTGATACTATGAAACATACTTTTAATATGGATATGGTGAGCAGTTCCCTCCGCTTAAAATCCGTTTCTGTGGAGGGCGGCATAAAAATGGCCCAGGATTACGGCCGGGAAATAGCGAAAAAACTTGGTCTTTAATATTGCAATTTTTATACTTAATAATTTTTTAGAATAAGGAGGATACTATGACTACACCACAGCACTGCCCCGGTTTTCAGGAATTAAAACATCTTGAGTCTTTTATGTGTTCATGTCCTTCCTGCGGGAAAAAATTTGAAATATTTTCCGATGAGTTTGATAAAAAACACAAATGCAGCTCTTGCGGCGGTGATATTGATTTTACAAAATGCACACTTGAGGGTAAAGCCTAATATCAAATAGATCAGGAGGCGATCATGGATATTGTAATGCTGTCACGTCTGCAGTTTGCAACAGCTACCATGTTTCATTTTCTGTTTGTCCCGTTAACACTTGGGCTTTCGGTTCTAATTGCCGTGATGGAAACAAAATACGCCCGTACCGGTGACAAGCTTTACCTATCCATGACAAAATTCTGGGGAAAGCTCTTTCTAATTAATTTTGTTCTCGGTATTGTTACCGGAATTACTCTTGAGTTTCAGTTTGGAACGAACTGGTCGAGGTATTCGGCTTTTGTGGGAGATATTTTCGGTTCTCTTCTTGCTATAGAAGCCACCGCGGCCTTTTTCCTTGAATCTACTCTGATAGGAGTATGGATATTCGGCTGGAGAAAGCTTTCCCCAAAAGCGCATGCTGCCGTGATGTGGCTTGTTGCAGGCGCTTCAACTTTATCTGCCGTTTGGATAATTATAGCAAACGCATGGATGCAACATCCTGTGGGCTATGTTTTAAGAAATGGGAGAGCCGAACTTAATGATTTTTTTGCTGTTGTTTTTCAAAAATTTGCGATTCTGCAATTTTTGCATACCATAAGCGCAGCTTACATTATCAGTGCGTTTTTTGTAATGGGAGTAAGCGCTTACCACATCCTAAAAAATCAGAATACGGATTTTTTTTCAAAATCATTCAGAACGGCTCTTGTTTTCGGGATGATATTTTCTGTTTTTGTAGTATTTGAAGGCGATTTCCATGCATCCGATGTTTCCAAAAAACAACCCACAAAACTTGCAGCAATGGAATGTTTATGGGATACAACCAAAAGAGCTCCGGTTTACCTTTTTGCTCTTCCTGATGAAAAAAATGAAAAGAATATAATAGAAATTGGCGCTATTCCAGGCCTTTTAAGCTTTCTTGCTTATAAAGACATAAATGCCGAAGTAAAAGGGCTTAAAGATTTTCCGAGAGATGAAAGACCTCCTGTGTTTATTACTTCAATAGCATTTAAAAGCATGGTAGGTCTTGGATCATATTTTGTACTTATTACAATTTACGGCTGGTTTATAAGAAAGCGGCTTACTGAAAACAAATTATTTTTAAAAATTATGTTATTTTCAATTCCCTTGCCTTATATTGCAACAGAATTAGGTTGGGTAATGTCTGAGGTAGGCAGGCAACCGTGGATAGTATACCGCATGATGAGAACATCGGATGCCGTATCGCCATTGGCTTCTTCGCAGGTTTTTGTTTCACTTATCGCCTTTATTCTTGTTTACGGGCTTTTGGGTATTGCCGGATTTTATCTGATAATAAAAAACGCAAAAAAGAATCCGGAATTATAAGCCGGTTAATTATTTCCATGGAGGTACTATGGATTTACAGACTCTTTGGTTTTTTCTATGGGGTTTGCTGTGGGCTGTTTTCTTCATGACCGATGGGTTTGATTTCGGAATCGGCATGCTTTATCCCTTTCTTGGAAAAAACGACATAGAAAAACGTATAATGATAAATTCCATCGGTCCTCTCTGGGATGGCAATGAAGTATGGCTGATTACTGCCGGCGGGGTTACATTTGCTGCTTTTCCGCTTGCGTATGCTGTTATGTTTTCTTCCCTTTACTCCGGTCTGATGTTCATTTTATTTGCCCTTATACTTCGTGGGGTCGCCTTTGAATTCAGAAACAAGGTGGATAAACAAAGCTGGCGGATTATCTGGGATACATGCATTACTGCCGGAAGCCTGGTTCCGGCTCTTTTGTTCGGAATTACATTTGCAAATATTTTCAAAGGTCTTCCGTTAGACGCTAACGGAGTATTTCAGGGCTCTTTTTTTGATCTTTTAAACGTATATGCTCTTATTGGCGGTTTATTGTTTATATTGCTTTTTCTGTTTCACGGTGCTGTCTGGCTGGCTATTAAAACTGAAGGTGATCTTCATAACAGAGCGCATTTAACTGCAGTATGGCTTTGGCCTTTTGTTCTGATTTGCGCTGTATTATTTCTTGTAGCAAGCTGGCGTTATACAAAGCTTTTTGATAATTTTATATATCAGCCCGCACTTTTTCTGGAAATATTGCTGATTGTTGCAGCCTTATTTGCTTCAAGATTTTTTATTAAAAGAAATAATTATTTTAAAGCCTGGTTTGCATCATCAGTTACAATTGTGGGGGCGGTTTTTTTCGGCATAATCGGTTTATATCCGAATATACTGCCTTCAAGCATAAGCTCCGATTTTAATGTTACAGCCTTTAATTCATCATCCAGTCCGCTTACCTTAAAGATCATGCTGATTGTTGTAATAATATTTATTCCGGTTGTAATTGCGTATCAGGCATGGACATATAATCTTTTCAAAGGAAAAATAACAGAAAAAGATCTTTCATACGAAGAAGCGTATTAATTAACCCGGCTTATTCCTGCAGGCTTTGTAATAAATTAAATGGAGAAATTGTTATGCTGGTTCTTGGTATAATGGGCAGTCCCAGAAAAAAAGGAAACACTGATTATTTACTTTCACTTTTTATGAAGGAAATAGAAGAAGCCGGGGTAAGAACTCATATCGTTGAAGTGGGAAAAAAGAATATCAAACCATGCCTTGAATACAGTGTTTGCGAGAAAAAAGGAATCTGTCCCATAGACGATGATATGGATGAAATTTATTCTCTTTTACGTGAAGCTGATGTTATAGTAATTGCAACGCCGATGTTTTTTTATAATGCGCCAGCTCAGACAAAGGCCCTCATAGACAGAAGCCAGACTTTATGGGCCAGAAGATATAGACTTAACCTTATGGATCCTGGTCATAAAATAAAGAAAGGGTTTCTTCTTGCCTTGGGTGCTACCAAAGGTAAAAATCTTTTCGAAGGAATAAATCTTACTGCAAAGTACTTTTTCGATGCAGTTAGCGCATCATTTGAAGGGAGTTTGACATATCGTAATATTGAAAGCCGAGGAGATATGGAAAAACATCCTACTGTTTTACAGGATGTAAAAGATGCAGCCGAAAATATTTTAAGGTCTTATCTTACCAGAAAGAAAATCTTATTCGCTTGCAGGGAAAATGCATGCCGCAGCCAGATGGCAAGCGCTTTTGCCCGATATTTTGCCGGTGATAAAATAGATGCATTAAGCGGCGGCAGCGCTCCGGCAGATACAATCAACCCAATAATGATTGAAGCCATGCATGAAAAAGGAATAGATATGGCTTTTCGTAAACCAAAATCAATTGATGAGGTTGTGTCAAAAGAGAAACCGGATATTATTATCACAATGGGATGCAAGGAAGAATGTCCCTTTGTTCCCGGAGCCAAGATGGAGAACTGGGAATTGCCCGATCCTTCCGGAAAGCCTATAGAATTCATGCGTGATGTTCGAGATGAAATAGAAAAAAGAATTATGAAATTGAGTAATTCATTGTAAAAAAAATAAATAATTAAAAGGAGATTGTAATATGGATAAGTATGTATGTAAGGTTTGTGGTTATGTGTATGATCCTGCGGCAGGAGATCCTGATAACGGCGTAAAACCCGGAACAAAATTTGAAGATCTGCCCGACAGCTGGCAATGCCCGATTTGCGGTGCTTCAAAATCTGATTTCGAAAAAGAATAAATTCAGGCCAGTGCCCTTTTATTGCTGAATCCAAATCCGGCAAAAAAAGGGCATTTTTGTATAACATTAAGTATTATTTCAGGAATAAGATATGAAACCTGCCCAGATTACAAAAGATGTTTATGATGTTGGTGTTAATGACTGGAATATAAGGGACTTTCACGGATATTCCGTTGATTTCGGAACAAGTTATAATGCTTTTTTAATAGTGGATAAAAAAATAGCTCTTATTGATACGGTTAAAGCAGAGTTTGCAGATCAGCTGATCGAAAATATATCTGAAATTATTGATCCTAAAAAAATTGATTATGTTATCAGCAACCATACGGAAATGGATCATTCAGGCGGATTACCCCGTGTGATGCACAAAGTCGGCGAGGATAAACCCCTTTATTGTTCTAAAATGGGGCAAAAGAATCTATCCCGCCATTTCAGACAGAAATGGCATTACCATCCGGTAGAAAATGGTGAAGAACTTTCGCTTGGGAATAAAACCCTTACATTTCTCGAAACAAGGATGCTTCACTGGCCGGACAGCATGTTTACATACCTGAAAGAAGATAAAATCCTCTTTTCAAGTGATGCTTTCGGTCAGCATTATGCGGGAACCGAAAAATTTGATGATGCTATCGGTCATATTATTATGCCGCATGCCAAAAAATATTTTGCCAATATCCTTCTGCTTTATGCACCTCTGATTCTAAAGCTGGTCGAACATATTGCAAATCTCAAACTTGAGTTTAATATGATTTGTCCCGATCATGGCATGTTATGGCGAAAAGATCCGGGAAAAATCATTAATGCATATATTGAGTGGAGCAGCCAGAAAGCAAAGAATAAAGCTATAGTTATTTATGACACCATGTGGCACAGCACTGAAAAAATGGCGGATGCAATCATTGCAGGTCTTGTTGAACAGGGTGTTGAGGCAAGACCGTATCATTTGAGAAAATGGAATCGAAGCGATATAATGACTCAGGTTCTGGAAGCAAAGGGGATTATTGTCGGTTCTCCGACATTAAATAATGGTTTATTCCCAACGGTAAGCGATTTTTTAACATATATGAAAGGGCTTAAGCCTAAAAATAAAATCGGGGCGGCTTTCGGTTCCTATGGCTGGAGCGGCGAGTCAGTAAACTTAATTAAAAATGAGCTTGAATCAACAAATATTGAAATTGTTGATCCTGGCGTAAGATTCCAATATGTGCCTGACAATGATTGTATCCAGGCATGCATTGAAATGGGAAAAAGGATCGGAAAATTAATAAATGAAAATACCAGTTGTTGAGCTTGGAGAATGTGTACTCTGCGGCATTTGTATTGATCTTGTTCCATCCGTTTTTAAACTCAGCAGCGCAGGATATGTCGAAGTTTCAGATATACCGGAATATCCTGAAGCTGATGTTGATGAAGCAATAAAAAACTGCCCTTCGGACTGTATATCATGGATACAATCTTAGTTAAGCGAATTGGAGGCCAAAAGCTCAAAAAAATAATTTATGAGATATTATCAGACCCGAATTTTAATTTAAAAATAAGCGACCTTCTTCTGTTTCCCGGAAGGCAGGCTGTAAACTATCTGATTTCTCATCTTTACAGTAAAGAAGAGCTGATCAAATGGCGGGCGGTCACAGCAATGGGAGAAGTTGTTTCAGCTCTTGCAGGTACTGACCTGGAATCCGCACGTATTGTTATGCGCCGTCTTATCTGGAATTTAAATGATGAATCGGGCGGAATCGGCTGGGGATCTCCTGAAGCAATGGGAGAAATTATCGCAATGCATGATAAGCTCGGAGAAGAATACAATCGTGTATTAATTTCTTATATAGATAAAAAAGGAAATTTTCTTGAAAATGAAGTGCTGCAGCAGGGAGTATTATGGGGTATAGGCAGGATCGCAGTTACAAAACCGCAACTTGTAAGAGATTCTTTTTCTTTGCTTGTACCTTATCTTGAACACCGGGATTCTTTATCCCGTGGTCTTGCAGCAAGGGCAATGGCTACGATAGATCATAAAAAAGCAAAACCTGCTCTTCTTTTTCTTAAAAATGATAGTTCGATTATTAAAATTTATGAAAATGGCAAATTTGTTGAGTTTATGACCAGTCAAATAGTGGATAATATTTTATGATAAAGGAGAAATTAATAATGAAAAAATTTATAAAACTAGCATCATATTTGTCCGTATTCCTTTTACTTTCACTTGGCACTGCTTATGCCAACAAAGCTTCTGTAGTAATTGATGCTTCTGATTCAGTTGCAAAAGGTTCGGAAGTAACAATCAAATTGAATGTCATGCATAACGGCGACAATATTTTTCATCATGTTGAATGGATTTATGTAAAAGTAAATGGAAAAGAAGTAGCAAGATGGGATTTTTCTGCGTTCAACAGACCGGAATCGGAAAATTTTACAAGAGAAGTAAAATATACGATAAATGAACCGGTTCAGATTGAAGCTGAAGCAAGCTGCAATATCCACGGAAGCGCAGGGATAACAAAAGCCGCCATTGATGTAAAATAATATTATTTGGAGATACTCTTATGAATATCGGAGGGGTTTCAATAGTTCTGATTGGTGGAATAATTAATTTCTGCTTACTCTTGTTCCAGCTTTTGTCGGGCCTGCATTATATTAAAGTGCCTTTAGGAGTGCATAAAAAAACCGGCATTGCTCTTGTGCTTTTTGCCTTTATCCACGGACTGCTCGGCATTCTAGCAGATTAAAGAAAGCCACTAATTTCTTTATCCTCATTCCAGTTTTGCTGATTAATCAATATATCAATTCCCGCAAGACCGTTTCCAAATAGATTTCAGGTTCAGAAACAAGTTTGCCAGATCCGATTCTCATTGTTACGTAAATACAGACTTATCACAGGTTTTCTGAGCGGTTGAGTACGCTTGCTACTTCAAGGCAAATTGTCAAGTTCAGCAGCTTTTTTAAAGGCTTTTTCCATATCAGGCAAATGAGTAATTTCAGGGACAACCTGGATATATTGAACAATTCCTTGTTTATCAACAAGGATTACTGCTCTTGCAAGCAACATCGGCCCGTCCATAAGCAGTCCTATTGACCTGCCGAAGCTGCCTTCTTTATAATCCGAAAGATATTGGATATCATTCAGCTTGGCTTCATCTGCAAAACGCACCTGGGCAAAAGGAGTATCACGGCTAATAGTAATTCGCTTAATTGTTGCCGGAAGTTTATCCCCTTGTTCTCCCAAATAATGAGTTTGCGCTTCACAGACTTTAGTATCGATTGAAGGAACAATGCTGAGAAATAGAACAGCATTTTTATAATCATTAAGATTAACAGAATTCATTGTTTTAGCATCAACAAGACTTGTGTCCGGCAATTGCTTACCGACCTCAATAGCATTACCGATTAATGATAGTGACTTACCTTTCATTGTCACCTGTGTTCCCGGAGAAACACTTACTGTATCAATTGGCATATCGGCTTGTTTTTTTGCGCATGAGATCAATAATACCAAAAAAGTAACACCAACCATGAGATTAATTATTTGTCTTTTCATACTTTGCCTCCATATTAATGTTCTCAGTTCATTACAATTCATATTCCCGGTGAAATCCAAAGCCGGTTTATTATAGCATTAATCAGCAATTTATCTCATCAATTAATTGTTTCAATTTCCCGTAATTCGTTTTGTTGAAATCTATAATAATTCTTGGAAGATTGCTGATTTCAGTCTCATCTACTTCTTCCGGAAGTGCTCCTGAAAGACATATCTTCCCATCAGTTTTCAGGATATCGCTATATCGTGTTTTAATCTCTTTTAATTTTTCTTCTTCAAGAGGTTTTTTAAGGCGTATGATATAACAGTTCTTGATCTGACGTATGCTGTGATAACGGGAATAAAATTTGTTTATAATTTTAATTGCTTTATCGGCAGAGTCGGTCAAATCAAACAGATGCATATCTGATTTACTGATGTAATTTTTTTCCAATAGCTCCTCTTTTATAAATTTTATCCAATTTAACCAGTAGTTACCATCAGGTTCATCCATGAGTATAATAGGCAGGGGATTGCGCTTGCCTGTTTGAACCAGCGCCAAAGTTTCCATGGCTTCATCAAGTGTACCGAAACCGCCCGGAAAAACAACAATTGCATCGGACTCTTTAAGAAAGGCAACTTTTCTGTTAAAAAAATATTTATACATTATATTCTTTGAGTTTCCCTTAATAACAGGGTTTGAATCCTGCTCGGAAGGAAGACGAATATTAACTCCGAAAGAATGATCCGGCCCGGCGCCTTCATGAACAGCCTGCATTATGCCCGGACCACCGCCGGTAATTACCATATAACCTGATCCGGCTAATTTGGCTCCGAGATTATACGCTGTTTCATATAAAACAGTATTTGGTTTTGTTCGGGCCGAGCCAAATACGGATACTTTTTTCAAATGACTGTAAGGCCCAAACACCTTAGCCGTAAAACGCATTTCTTTCAGGGAAGTATTCATAAGCTTTAAATCCACTTTCCCATTATCTTCCTGCCCCGCTTTTAATGATGCTAATATCATCTCCCTTACAATAGCAGGCCTGCGAATACCTTCAGATAATTTCATTAATTGGTTTATTACTTCCTCGACAGGACCGTTATCATCTTTAAAATGTATTTCCATATAATAGTAAACTCCTCAATAGATATTTTTATTATATATAATATCCGATCGATTAAGTAAAAACCAATAATTTCTCAAAAATACAAAAATAACCCGTTTACAAAATTTTCCATTGAGCTTTTTAGCACATTACTTCGGTACAAATATAATATGCTATTTACAATCCCATCTTACATGGGATAAAAGATCAATACCGGATCATTTTAAATGGGGAAAAAGAAAATATTTGAGATATTACTAAGATTGATAAAACCGTCTATAACATATTAGATACGCTGACGCTTAACTTCCGGCTGAAAAAGGATTCAGCAAAAAACAGCCCACGTTGGGCGGCTTATGCAAACCAGGAGGAAAAGATGCTAAAAACTAAAGGATTGGAATACGAGATTCAAGGCGATGGGGAACCTGTACTGCTTATTCACGGAAGTATTTTAGCGGACGCTTTCCTCCCGCTCACTAACGAGGCAATACTCGCAGATCGTTATAAACTTATCCGGTATCACCGCCGGGGGTTTGCCGGCAGCGATCCCCTTAAAGGAGCATTCAGTATCGAAGAGCAAGCACAAGACGCGTTGGCTCTTCTGAATGTACTTGGCATACAACGTGCGCACGTTATCGGGCATTCCTACGGTGCGGTAACCGCTTTGCAGCTTGCTTGCCAGGCTCCGTCCGTTGTTCACTCTCTGGTGCTTCTTGAACCACCAAAAACCACCGAGGAACCGGAAAGCATGGAGGAGTTCGAACCACTTATCGAACAGTTTAGTTCCGGCGATGTTATTGGTGCTGTTGATACATTCATGGCTATGGTTGGCGGGCCGGAATGGAGATCTGAGGTACAACGCACCGTGCCGGGCGGTCCCGAACAGGCGGAAAAGGATGCCGCTACCTTTTTCGACATAGAATTTCCGGCGCTGGGAGAATGGATTCTGGACAAAGATAAAGCAAGCAGAATCTCTCATCCAGTCCTTTATCTCCTTGGAACCGAGAGTGACCCTATGTTCGAAAAGGCAAAGCAGGCTTTTAAGTCAATCGTAACGCACACGGAAGAAGTACTGCTTCCCGGAATTAATCATCTTTTTATGATACGAAA
The DNA here is from genome assembly GCF_051233685.1 of Desulfobacterium sp. N47. Classification (NCBI taxonomy): domain Bacteria; kingdom Pseudomonadati; phylum Thermodesulfobacteriota; class Desulfobacteria; order Desulfobacterales; family Desulfobacteriaceae; genus Desulfobacterium; species Desulfobacterium sp. N47. Next base: position 7,480 of record NZ_JBAMMY010000031.1, on the reverse strand, counting down.
TCCAAACCATGTAGCCCAGCCGATCGCTGACTTTCTGGCGCGGCATCACCAAACACCCGCTGCAAATCGTCGCTTTCCCACCCGAGAACATTATAATAGAAATCGTTCGCCACGGTATAATGCACCAGCAGGTAAATGATCAGTACGATAACACCGGCCAAAAAGGTAAGCCCGGCTTTCTTCTGTAACGGACGTCGGCTTTTTCCGATCTGATAACGATGCCCAAAGGTATAAAGGATGATGAAAAGGCAGGCTAATGAAGCGCATTGATCAGGGTATAATCTTTGACAAACCCCTTTCCCCGAATTTCATGGGAAGAAAGATGGCACAAATGCTTATAACAATTACCGCCAAAAAAGAAACCGCCGCCCATATCCATTCAACGAAGCCAAGATATCTTTGATGTATTGATGCCATGAATATATGATATACCGGGCCTGCTTCAAGAATTAATACTGCTGCTATGAATCCCGCACAAATCATCATAAACAGCAGGCCCCCAAAACTCGTAACCGACTGTTCCGGATTTTCACACTTAAAGTCCGGGTAAGCAGCACCGAAGCCTATTCCTATAGATACGATTCCGGGCACCATCAAAAATACCGTTATAACCGAAAGAAACATTATAAAAGTATCTGCTTTTAATATTATGTTTGTCGCCACTATAAGAATTTCCGAAAGAACCAGCAAAGGGAAAAAGTATATAAAGAATTTTATCCACAATACTGTTTTGATTGTAACCGGAGATGCTTTTACAAGCCAGGATGCTTCTTTTTCCGAACTTACGGCCGGATATGCAAAGCGGCCTGTTATGGCTGTGAGTACAAACATGCAAAGACCCATATTTAAAAAAGATAAGAGGTTTTGAAGATATATTGTTTTTATGGGTGATTTTTCCAGAGGAAGTACATTAAAATTGTATATGTATATTATAATAAGGGCTCCGATAAGCAGTAATTGAGACCATTGAGTCTGATCCCTGAAAAAGACTTTAAGTTCTTTTCCAATAAATGCTCTGGTTGGACCGGGAAGAAATTTTAAGAAAGGAAATTGTACAAATTTATATTTATATATTTTAAAAGAAACAGTCTGAGTTTTTGAATATCCATTAAAATAAATAAGATCGGCGATAATTATATTTATAATCATTATGAAACCAAAAAAACTCAGTGACAGCCCCAAATGAAACAGGCTTTCTTTTGCAGACCCGAAAAGGGCTTCATTAATACTGTCATAAACCCAGGTGCTTGGCAGAAAAGGTAAAGATGGAGCTTTCAGATTATTTAAATATACTACAACGGTTGCAAAGGCTTCCGGATCTACGAGTTGCTCCGGTTTTAAAAGTCTTAAGGCTAAAAACAGTATTATAAAAATGGCAAACCCCAAAGCAACGATAATATTTTTCATACGGTTTGCTGGAACAATAAAAACCAGGATCATAACTATCAATGAGCTTATACATGCACATATCAGCGAAAGGGATACCAGATTGACAGTAATGTTTAAATAGAAAAAAAGCCCTGTTTTGTAAACAATACCGCATGCAATAAGTACCGGAAGTATATATAATATTACCATCCAGGAGCTGTCTATGACACTTTCAATCCACCTTGCAATAAAAATCCTGTAACTTGAAAGCGGCATTGAATGGATAAGAGGAAGATCTCTTGAGAGATAAAATCTGGAAAGCGAGGTAAGAATACTGCTGAAAATAAGAAAAGAAAAAGAAATGAGAATGAGCATCGATAAAATTTTTAAGATAAGAATATCGCCAAGTCCTTCTATTTTCTTAAAATATTTAAGAGTTCTTAAAGAAATAATAAATATGCCGCTCCAGAATATTAATCCTGCCATTGTTAGAAAAATAGTTCGGTAAATATCTTTTTTCGAGTTTTTTGAAATTAAGGGATTTTTAAAAGATAAAAACTTCGGCCTTAAAAGAATTAAGATTTCTTTTAATATTTCATTCATCGCCTAAGCCTTTTAATGCTCTTTAAGAAGTTAGTTTTATAAACGCATCTTCCAAGTCAGGATCAACAAGCAAAGATTTTTTCTTAAGATCATCAGCAGTTCCTGTTGCGATCAAAACCCCGTTTTTAATGATTCCGATACGGTGGCACACATCTTCTGCAACCTTTAAAGTATGAGTAGACATAAAAACTGTTAATCCTTTGGAAGCAAGATGTTTCAGCAGGTCTTTAACCATTCTTGCAGCCACAGGATCAAGACCAACCATAGGTTCATCGATTATTATCACTTCAGGATCATGAAGAAGAGCTGCTGCCATTATCAGCCTCTGCTTCATGCCGTGCGAGTAGGACTCTATTAATTCATCAGCCCATTTTATTAGAGAAAACATACCAAGAAGATTATCCGCTTTTTCACTAAAGAATTTATCGGGAACTCCATAAAGGTTTCCGATAAATCTTAAAAATTCTTTTCCTGTGAGTTTTTCGTAAAGGTAAGGTCTGTCCGGAATAAATCCGATAATTCTTTTTGCTTCTTCAGGCTCATCTTTCATGCTGATTCCGCCGATTTTAATCAAACCTGAAGTAGGATCATTTATTCCGCCCATCATCTTGATGGTTGTTGTTTTCCCGGCACCGTTGGGCCCCAGAAAACCGAATATTTCACCTTTTGGAATTGAAAGGCTAAGATTATTTACAGCCGTAAAATCGCCATATTTTTTTGTAAGATTTTCAAGAAGTATCATTTGAATTCAATAACCTTTATTTTGATTTTTCCCAATATGCTCAGGATATCAAGCTGCTCCTTAGGTCCTCCTGATGAAAATCGTATATGGGTGGCATCGGCCGGTATCTGGCCAAACAGAGGATCTATTGCAACCCATCTTCCAAAATACAAACTATTCCATGCATGATAGTAAAAACTGCCATTTAAATAAACAAGCCCTGCTTCAACTCTTGCAGGAATTCCTGCGGCTCGTGAAAGAGCAGCCATGAGAACAGCGTGTTCGTTACAATCCCCAGCTTTGTTTTTAAGTGTTGAAACTGCATCAGGCAAAGATATTACCGGTCTTTTTTCAATGTTAGAGTTTATCCAGTTTAAAAGTTTCTTTGCTTTGATTATCGGCGGATCATCCGGATTTACTGTTTTTTTAACAATATTCTCTATATCTCTGTTATCCGATTGTATGAAGGGCGAGGGCTTAAGAAAATAATACGACGCTATATCAGGTTTATAAGAAGTGTGCTGCCTGAAAAGATTGTCTATAGATTCTTTGTTTATATACAAAATACCGTCTTTAAATATCTGCCTGTCATCATTTATTTTCAGCGGATCGGGGTTAATTCCTGAGATCCGTATTTTAAGAAAAGTAAGTTTTTCAGGATTACTGATTGTAATATTTGATGGTATTGAAACAAGCCTGGTAAGATCATCACTTGCCTGCACAGGCATACCATTTAAGGCATCATCCTTTGTTGTCTTCTCAAGGCTTATACCAAGAACCCCTTTTTCTTTAATTACTTCTCCTTCATCGCTGACCCATAGTGTCTGGGTCGTACCTTTAAATGAAAGAAAAGTTTTAATCGCCGATTGTTTTATCTCTCCCGTTTGTATCTCCTCTCTTCTGTCTATCTTCAGAAGTACCGGCACATGGCTCATTGAGGCAGGATCAAAGATATCGAAAGTAAAGATCTCCCCTTCTTTTAAACCTGATGCGAATGCGGCATTTATTAAACCGGCCATAAGATATGGTTTGCTCTTAACTGGCATACCGATTTTGCGAATATCTCCGAAACTTTGAGTCTGAATCGATAATATATCTTGTTTCATCTCACCTTTTGCTGCAAAATCAAATCTGCCTGAATTGATTTTAAAATCAAATTCTTGCAACGTAAAATCCGGATTCAGATTTCCCAAAGTTTTGACATATATATCATGCATCAATCCCATCGTATTAATCTTCATGAAAACATACTCTTCGATTTTATATCCATTGTCCTGTAGGGAAATAATTGAGTGGGAATAACCGATTTTATGTTCATTTTGGAATATATTCATCCATGTATCTTTTCCGGAAAGCACATCAGTCTGAGCTGTTAAAGAATGCCCATGAAGGGTTTTTTGAAAAATTCCAAGCCTTACGGCAAGTAAAACAGCAAATACCATAAACATTGCCGCACCGGTAAAAACCAAGTATTTATTTTTATAAAGAGGCATAGGTATAGTGTTTTTTTAGCATTAAGTTGGCAAATCAGGAACCGATAATCTGAAAAGAATAGTATCACAGCTTTTGTTTTTTGACCAGTTTGTCAAATATTTAATGTTTTTTATTTTCTAGACCATCAGAGGCTTAAAGTCTGATAATTACGAGCCGGGTTTGTAATATCTGAAGAATTTTGTTACCGGATAATAAATGCTTATTAATAATTAATTTGAAAGCTACAAGGCGGTAAATCCCATTAGCTGGACAGCTATTTAATAAAATAAGCTCTGAGCCATACTGTGCCAGATGCAATTCTCGCTTTGAAAAATTAAACCATATAAATCAGCATATAAATAAATTGACGCTTATCCTGATCTGTCATATCCTGGAGCAATTGGAAAACGGTCTGTTTTCAAGTGTACTTCTGCAACTGAAATCAGGAATGAGCAAAGGACTATATAATTGAAATTTTCAAATTCTTACGCAAAACTGGATGAAGTTTTTTATGAAAGGATACGGCCCACACCTGTTCGGGATCCCCAACTGTTTTTGTGGAATTCCAGTCTGACCGAACAGCTGATGATACCGGATGAATTAAATAATGATCCGGTTGCCCTGGCACAAGTATTTTCAGGAAACCACATTTTGCCCGGTTCGGAACCCATTGCAACTGCATATGCAGGCCATCAGTTCGGCAGTTTTGTCCGCCAGCTTGGAGACGGAAGAGCACATCTTATAGGAGAGTTATTGGATCAATCCGGGAAAGGGTGGGACATTCAGCTTAAAGGCTCCGGCCGCACCTCCTTTTCCAGAGGTGGTGACGGACGTTGTTCCATAGGTCCGGCTGTGCGGGAGTTTATTATGAGTGAGGCCTTGAAAGCATTAGGTGTTGCAACAACACGCAGTCTGGCAGTTGTTACTACCGGAGAACCTGTTTTTCGTGAGACTCCACTGCCGGGAGCTGTTGTGACGCGGGTGGCTTCCAGTCATATACGTATCGGCACTTTTCAGTACTTTGCAGCCCGGGGCGATCTTAAATCTCTTATTACTCTGTGTCATTATGCTATTAAGCGTCACTATCCGGAGTTGCAGACAGAAGGTCAAAATCAATATCTTTCGTTTCTTAACAAAGTCATAGAAAAGCAGATTCAACTGGTTGTTGACTGGATGAGAATCGGTTTTATTCACGGTGTCATGAATACTGACAACACTTCTATTTCCGGGGAAACCATTGACTACGGCCCTTGCGCCATGATGGGTATCTATGATCCGCAGACTGTTTACAGCTCGATTGATACGATGGGCAGATATGCTTTCGGCAATCAACCTGCAATTATACAATGGAACATCGCGCGATTCGGTGAATGTCTGTTGCCGCTTATTAATTCGGATAATAATAAAGCATTAGACCGGCTCAGATCTATTATTTCCGAGTTTCCCGGAATGTTTGAGAAAGAATATATGAAAATGATGGGGAAAAAACTTGGCCTGAAATTTTTTAAGCAGGATGATCAGAAACTGATACTTGCTGTATTGAACCGGCTCAGGGAGAAGCACTTGGACTACACGGTCACTTTTGATCTTCTAACCAAATCTTTGTTGTCTGAAACTGTGGCCTCTCAAATGAAAAATGAACTGGAGGAGTATTTTGAACTTTGGCAAAAACGTTTAAGCGAGCAGGATGCAGATCTGCATGAGGTGCAGGTTCTGATGCGCCAATACAATCCGGTGGTAATACCAAGGAATCATCATGTTGAAGAAGTGATTCAGGAATGCCAACAGTCAGGCAAGTCTACGCTGGCAGAAAAATTTCTTCAGGTTCTTAGCTCACCATATGAAGAGCTGGCACAAACACATGATTATCAAGACCCGCCTGAAGACGGCGATAAGGATTATAAAACTTTTTGCGGAACCTGAAATTTGACTTAAAAGGCAGGAGGTTTCTAATGGATATTCCCCAAAAGTACAACGTGCAGACCCCCAACGAGCTACACCAATGGATGGAAAAAGGAAAAATATTTTATCTCATTGATACCCTTACGCACAGCCATTTCCAAAAGGTCCGCTTACCCGGTGCAAGAAACGCATGCGTTTTTGAAGTCACATTTATTGATCAAATTAAAGCTATAACAGAAAACAAGGATATTGATATAGTAGTTTACGGATCAAGCAGCAGGTCTTATGATGCAATCAGGGCAGCCGAAAAACTTGAGTACGAAGGATTTATCAATGTGCATGTTTTGGACGGCGGTATAGCTGCATGGCGTTTAGCCGGACTTTTATTGGAAGGCGATGAGGTTGAAGAACCGGATGATCCCCAAACCATGGTAAAACCGGATGACCAGCTATACCGGGTTGATTCAGACCGGAGTATGATTCAATGGACAGGTAGAAATGCCAATACAACTCATTTCGGGAACATCAGGATTCGCAATGGGGAACTTCAGTCCAAAGACGGCGTTTTTACCGGCATATTTAATATTGATATGAATTCCATCGTCAATATAAACCTGGATGGAGATGAACTGCAGCCGGTTCTGATCGCCCATCTTAAATCCGATGATTTTTTTCTGACGAAAGTATTTCCAACGGCAACTATCGAGATTAATCAAGCAAAACCTGTCAAAGATCCGTTTCTGACCGTGCCGAATTATGAAATCAACGCAACCCTGGAATTGCGTGGTCTTAAAGTCCGCCAGGACTTTTTTGCCACCGTGGCAAGAACACCTGAAAATGGTATCTCAGCTGAAGCACATTTCGACATAGACCGCACGAAATGGGGTGTCATTTATGGATCTGCCAGGTTTTTTGAACATCTTGGGATGCATGTGGTTTTTGATTTAATCAGCTTTCAGATTAGAATTGTGACAGACTGATAGGTTTCCGGTTTGCTGATACTTCCATCGGCCATCTACATTTTTTGGTGAATATGAAAAATGAACGACCCATTATCATGGAAAAATAAGAAGCTATGCCGAACCGCCCAATGCACCGTATGCAACAGGCTGCGAATGATCATAATATTGTAAAAGATTTTTGAACCAAGTGATCGGAAAATTAGAATATAACATCTTCCGATAATAAAACATAATGACTGAGATGATAAAAATGACACTTTCGCATTTAAATAACATATCTTTCAGTGTTGAAAAGCAAAGTCCTTGCACTGAGCGGTGGCCCGGAAAAACTGCACAGTTGCTTAAGTGGTAAAGCTGCTCTAAATTGACTTACAATTACAGAAAGGAGCAGCAGGTAAATGAAGACATTAAGAAGAAATCATGGAGCAGCATTTAAGGCAAAAGTAGCTAT
>NZ_JBAMMY010000179.1:0-2807 GCF_051233685.1 Desulfobacterium sp. N47 | reverse complement strand
ACGGCCGCATCAAAAACTTGACAAAAAAACACCGGATATGGTCTACTGGGAAACATTTCCCAAGAAAGAGGCAGCAGCTTGAATAAGCAGTTTATCACTTAAAAAAAGCATTTTGCTGTTCAAACAATCCCGACCACCGCTGAAAAACAGGCGAACTTAAAATGGTTGTGCCGGAAAGCGCTGCTTTTGCTATTCCTGATATTTTTTCATATTCTGAGGCTGCTCCGCTGCTGTGTGCAGGAGCAATAGGATACCGCTCACTGAAATTAAGCGGCCTTGAAAACGGCCAAAGTCTGGGGCTAACAGGATTCGGTGCTTCCGCTCATCTTGTGCTCAAAATGGCTAAATACTTATTTCCCCAATCATCTTTCTTTGTTTTTGCCAGAAGCGTTAAGGAGAGAAAATTTGCCGAAGATTTAGGCGCATGCTGGAGCGGAGATATCGGCGATGATTGATATATTAAACTTTAAGAAGACTTTTAAATTATTATATGCCTTGTAAAATAGCAGTTTTATCCGATACACATGGTCTCTTAAGACCTGAGGCGGTTTCAGCCATAGCTGATTGTGATATAATTTTTCATGCAGGTGATATTGGAGATCCGCAAGTACTTTACGAGCTTGGCAGGATTGCTCCGGTACATGCTGTAAAAGGAAATACGGACAGGGGGAAGTGGACCGAAAAACTTCCGCTGACAGAATTTGTAGAATTTTGTGGCCATTTTTTTTATATATTACATGAGCTTGATGGCCTTGATCTTGAATCTGCTGCTGCAAGCTTTGAAATGGTTATTTTCGGACATACGCACAGAGCAGAAATTAAACAGCAGAATTCCATATTCTACCTCAATCCCGGAAGCGCAGGTCCGCGCAGGTCGAATCTGCCTGTTACGATTGCAAAAGTTATCGTGAATTCAAAAGGTCTTATCCCTGAGATAATCAGGCTCAATATCTAATGCTTATCGGCCCGGGCCTTTTTAAGAAGCTGTTTCCCGGTTCTATTCTGCCCGGGTTTTTTTGATATTCATTTCACCAACGATGATAGTAACCTATTGCCCGTCCGGATCTATCCCGAAACCATTAAAATTGAAAAACATTTACAGAAAGATTAACTGAATCCATCCTTTTTTGGTTTCTTTGAAGTATTTTTTTTTGGCAGTGTAGTTATCTGCGCTGCGCTGCGTCCTGATAGCCAGCCGGTTGAGAATGCCGCCTGCAGATTATATCCGCCTGTGTCAGCCTGAATATCAAGCAGCTCTCCTGCAATAAAGAGCCCTTTTGTTTTCCTGGATTCCATTGTCATAGGATCAATCTCACGGATGTCTGCTCCTCCTGAAGTGATAATTGCCTCGGCAAAAGGTCTGCATCCGCTTACCTCCAGCCGGAAATCCTTAAGCCAGGTTCTGAGGCGCACACGTTCTTTTGCAGATATACCGGAAGCCGGATGTTCGCCACATATCCGGGTAAGATCAAGGCAGACAGGAACCATTTCCCTGGGAATCAATCCCCGCAAAAGGCTGCCGATTTGCTCCTTACCCCGGGAGTCAATGTCGCGCTGAAGACGTGCATCAAGTTTTTTTTCATCAAGAGCCGGTTTGAGATCAATGGAAAAGGCAACTTTGTGCCCGTTGCGCAGACTGTCAACTGCTTCACCGCTTAAGGTAAGAATTGAAGGCCCGGTTAGCCCGAACTCTGTAAACACTATCTCACCAAATTGTTCCCTTTTCTTCTTTCCGCTCACAAACATCCGGGTATTAACATTGCGAAGATTGAGTCCGGCCATTTTTTTTGCCTCATCTCCGTAAGTTTCAAGCGGGACCAGTGCCTGACGTACAGGAATTATTGTATGTCCTGCTGCTTCACAAAGTCTGTAGCCGTCTCCGGTTGAGCCTGTAGAAGGATAGGAAGCCCCTCCCGTAGCAAGAATAACTGCATCACAGGAAATTTCCCTGCCCTGGGAAACAACACCGGTCACGCGTTCATTATGTATCAGTATTTTTTCAACAGAAGCAGAATGATTGATACTGACACCGGATTTTTTATTCCATTGCAGAAGAACTCTCCAGACATCCGGTGCTTTGCCGCTGGCAGGAAATACACGCCCTCCTCTTTCAGTTACCAGCTTCAGACCCAGTTCATTAAAGAATGTCATGAGATCTGTATTGAAGAACCTGGCAAAAGTTTGCCTGAGAAAAGGACCGGTTTTACCAAAATGGGATATAAAATCGGATATATCAGCGATATTTGTGATATTGCAGCGGCCCTTTCCTGTAATACTGAGTTTGAGGCCTGTCCGTTTCATTTTTTCAAGCAGAAGTGTATCAGCTCCTGCCTCAGCTGCCTGTCCCGCAGCCATAAGCCCTGCCGGACCACCGCCTATAACAATTACTTTCAGTGCTTTCATATTAATTGGTTCTCTCGAATTCTCAATCTGCTCCTGTGGGATTTATGACAGGAATTTATAAGATAAAAAGCTATAAATGAAAGCTCACAGGTATTTAATGCTTCGGATACTCCGGCTGCTACAGCTTTGGAATTAACTCCCTTAGAGCTTATTATCAATAGAAATATTTATAATAAGCCTGATCAGGCAATTGATGAATTAAATTGCTGTCTATTGAATAAAAAAGTTCAATTGATTTCATGTCATATTTTTTTATAATATTTTGATGGTTCCTCGCTATTTCATGTGGGTAACCTGAATTCGAGTTTGCCACCAATGAGGTAGATCATGGTGATCAGGTTTTTGATGGTCCTGTATCCCCTGGCCTTGGCTTTAGCTGCTTGGATAAGGCTGTTGATTCCCTC
>NZ_JBAMMY010000178.1:0-1583 GCF_051233685.1 Desulfobacterium sp. N47 | reverse complement strand
AGCCAAACAAACCGTGTCTCAAAAAATGAGACGATTATCATTTAACGTAAGAGCTGTCTTCGATTATCTGAAAATGACGAAAAGATTTCAACCAGTGGTTCTAAATAATTGAAGCTTATATTTAGAACAAATTTACCGTGAGAGACGGAAAGAGAGGCGATGAAGATTTTCGACAATGAAATCGGAAAAAATCCACAGACTAATCCACAGACCAAAACAAAAAAGGACTTGGTCATATTGAGCTAAGAGCTTGAATTAACAAGCGCGCCCGGCAGGATTCGAACCTGCGGCCTACGGATTCGAAGTCCGGCGCTCTATCCAGCTGAGCTACGGGCGCAAAAAAATGGGGTGAGTGAAGGGGCTTGAACCCTCGACAACCGGGGCCACAACCCGGTGCTCTGCCAACTGAGCTACACCCACCATGTCAATCCTTCTTACTTATCAAACTATATAATCCGTTTCAAGATATAATATTTATTTTTTGCATTTTTCTCATCTTGCATTTTTTACCTTACTTTCACCTCTTGAAATAATAGGTTATGGCATTTATTCGGTCTCCATCTTAGGAGTTGTCACAAAATAACGTTTACAATTTATCTGTTGATCGATATGGCATTATTGTATAATTCCAATCTCCATGGAATTCATTACGACTGATATTTACTCGGCGAAGATACTTATCTGATATTTTAATACCTTTCGGATATTTATTGGTGTCAAGTTGACATTTTACTGTTAATCCTTTTCGTGTTGTTGTAGAGGCAATAAGATTTATGATCACTTCATGGCTGACAAGTGGTTTTCCTCTCCAGTTTTGGCTGATATAGGAAAAAAGTCTATGTTCAATTTTGTTCCATTTGCTTGTACCCGGTGGAAAATGGCATACAGATACTTCGAGGTTAGTTTCATTAGAAAACTTTTGCAGCTCCGTTTTCCACAGCCTTATTCTGGATCCATTACTACCGCCGCCGTCAGCTGTAATCAGTAATTGATGAGCTTTTGGATGTACTTCGTTACCCATGATATTCCACCATCGTCGAATGCTTTCAACAGCAAAAGCGGCCGTGTCGTGATCGGTGCCGATATTGACCCATCCACTGTTTTGGGTTTGATCATAAACACCATATGGGGCCACCTTGCCAAGGCTTGGAATCATAAAATCATGAACTCGTACTTTTTCGGGGTTTCCCTTCGGGTGAAGTTCACTGCCGTTGTTTCTGAAATCTCCAACAAGTTCTTTCTTCTTGGTATCCACAGAAATGACGGGTTGGCTACGCGATTGAAAATCTGTAACTTTCTGGTGGATAAACTCAAATTGTTCATCACGGTCCGGGTGGGAATCTCCTTCAAGAATCTTTCTGTTTGCCTGAAGGCTGTATTCCATTTCATGAAGCAGTTCAGCCACCATTCGATGACTTGTGTTATGCCCCATGTTTTTCAATTCTTGAGCAAGGTTCCGAACGCTTTTGCAAGTCCATCGAAGCGGCGACTCTGGGTCTCCTGCTGTTTCTGGTTCTATCAAACTTTCAAGATCACTGCAAAGGGTCGAATCGTTATATACGGTACGCTTACGTCCTCCGCCA
>NZ_JBAMMY010000177.1:0-2157 GCF_051233685.1 Desulfobacterium sp. N47 | reverse complement strand
GAGGGTAGAACATTTTGTGCCTGTGTACAAAGAGATTGAAAAACATATTCAAGCTGTTTAAGCCCGCGGGAATTGATAATTTCGGAAAAGCTGCTGCGGCTAATACCTCCACTTGGAGCTATACATTCTTTGGCAAAATCATCTTCTTTAAGGTGTTGAATAATATCTCGAGCTGATTCATGTTCCTGGAGATGGAAAAAAATTAGTGCGTACAGTTGATCTTCAAAAGTCATTTTCAATGGTCTGTACCCCCTGGACTCAAGCAGTGGTATGCTATGAAAAATCTTTTGCAATGGTTTGACAAATCGAGTATAAGATGAAGTGTTAAATTTCTTTTTAGTTTCTTAACAATAGATTTCTTGTAATTTTTGGCAGAAAATTATCTTCTGCCGTTAAATGGCCGCAAGTTCTGGTATAATAAAAAACTCTTTTAATTTTAACCCGGATGCAATTACTTTTCTACCAAGTTTTGTGAGGTAGTACTTGTATGTACGCCCGACTTTTTTCAAAAGACCATGAGTTCTGAGGCGTTTTATCAAACGCGATACCTGTGAACTCGATTTTTCAGCAAGTTTTTTCCGGAGATTTTTATTTTGGAATCCGCTGATGTTGTATTCTCCGCTTGCAACTGCTTCAAAAAGTTGCTGGTCGTCCTTGCTGAAAAAATTGAACCCTTTATAACAACGATTATTCTCGACAACGTTTTTTGAAATCTTGTTCAGGTTTTTAATGCCTGTGCTCTTGTCATCAAAGGATGAAATAAATTCTATGTAACGGTGGTTAGCCGAAAGCAACAATTCGCGTAAAGGAGAAAGGCTGTAAATACCTTTCTTCATAGATGTCATTTTCAGAGAACAAGTTCCGTCACGATGTTCTACCTCACGGTAGTGTTTAAAAAAAGAAAGGTTGTTTACTGTGCATTCAATTCGAAGTGCTATTCCCATTTTATCATACATTTTTATGGATACTGGTCCCATGGTATGCTTTATCCGGGTGCCTTCAATTCGGGTGTTAAAATTGTTTCCCATTTCATCCTGGTAGTTTACATGGAGTTTTCGACCTAAAAAAGTTGATATGTTTTCAGGTTTTACGGTATGAATGGCCGTTCGGACTAATTGACCATAGATGGCTTGCAGATCATTTTTACGATTAAACACTATGTCGGTAGCATATTCTACCTGCATAATGCTCCAGTGATAGCTCAGATCCAGCTTCTTGATAACCGGACAATAGAGTTTTGCAAATTGGTCCAATTTCTTATGGATAAAATCGACTTTCAATTGGTCGGAAAACTGTTGGGCTTTGGGGAAATCGGCGATAGAAACAATAAGATTGTCAATGTTTTCATAACTGATGTTGTGTTTTTTTAAAGAGGCTTCCAACCAGTTATGTCCATTAAAATATATCTGGAGACGGAAAGGGCACCAGGTTGGAACTCGAACATAGCAAAGCCCCAGCTGCTTATCGATAAAATAGAAATAATAATGCAGGCACTTACCCTGTGACGGTTTAAGAAAGGTTTTATGTGTTTTTTTATCATGCCATGGTTTATAGGTAGGGCAAGCTTCCATAGCCGATATTATAGTGACATGACCGGGATGATAACCTCGTACTTTGAGAATGTCTTTAACTGCTTTCTCCTTACGAAAATTATTCTTTCTGATAAATTCGATCTCAAAACCGTTTTCTGCCGCAATCTTTTCGGCGTTCTTTCTGAGTTCATCACGGAGTGGTTCAGCAAAACGCGGGTAATCAAAAATACGTATGTTGCGCATATTCAAAAAGGAAGTCATCCCCTGCGCATAACAAACCCCCGGAAGTGTGCCATGAATAACGACACGGTCATAGCAAGAGAGAACTCCTCTAATTTTGTCAGCATAGCGTTCGGTCAGTAAATCCATCGCAAAGGACCCCTTTCAAAATATATTATAGGGGAGTATACATCGTTAATACTGGGTTAGTAAACTAACCTTTTTGGTTCCGGCTTGTCCGGATTAGGGATATTAAATGCGCGCATTTTTGTCTTAACTCCTTGTTATAATTATAATTTATAACAAGGCGACAAAAATTTTTTATCTGCTTTGTCAAGCAAAAAATAAACATTTTTATAATTTTTTTATCCCATATAACATGCAAAAACTTAACCGGACACTACTG
>NZ_JBAMMY010000028.1:0-6219 GCF_051233685.1 Desulfobacterium sp. N47 | reverse complement strand
GTAGATCATGGTGATGTCAAACCCAATGCCAACTGAAATAGTTCCGTATCTCTCATAGTAATTTGTCTCAACCTCCTCTATCTCTTGATGACTGATATCTATCATGTCTTGAATCGGATTACCCATACTTTTTAGCGAGGAGCCTTTTAAATCTTTTGCTTTTATTTCCGGATTACTGTTGTTTAGAGTTCTTTGCATTTTTTTTCTCAATCATGGCATTATAAGAATCGATGGTGGCATCTTCCATCTTTTCCTGCTTTCCCATCATTGCATCCCTTTTGGCAGCGTTTCTTCTTTCCGAGCCCCGCCGCATAAAAGTTCGTTGTTTATCCACCTGTTCATGCCAAGACAGACCTGCCTTCGGCCTTATTATCTGACCGCTTTGCACAATATTATCCTCTGCATTTGATTGGTCATTTTGCGCAGCATTTACTGTTATAGCCAAAAAAAACAACATTAAAACAGCTACTGCAAAAAATTGTAATTTCTTCATTATCGTTTCCCTCCTTTCCCCTTATTTTATGCTGAATTGTTATAAAAATTAATTCTCATTTTATATCAATGAGTTCGATTTCAAAAATAAGCGCTGCATTAGGTCCGATCAGAGAGCTTGCGCCACGCTCACCATAAGCAAGTTTTGATGGCACAAAAATCTGCCACCTGGAACCTGCCTGCATGAGTTTTAAAGCCTCTGTCCAGCCGGGAATCACACCTGAAACCTTAAATTCTGCGGGCTTTCCTCTGCGATAGGAACTGTCAAACTCTACACCATTAATTAATGTTCCCCGATAATTGCATTTAACTGTGTCTGTATCTGTCGGTTTCTTGCCTTTACCAGCCTTGATAATCCGGTATTGCAGCCCGCTCGGCGTAGTTATTACTCCTTCTTTATTCTTATTTTTCTCGAGAAAATCTTCGCCTTCTTTTCTGTTTTTATCTGCTGCCAATGCTCTTTCCTTTGCCTGCTTCCGCTTCAATCCGGTATGATACATACTCATGCTTAAACGGATATCTTCATCATTTAAAAGAAGTTTTTCGTTATTAAAAACATCATTAAAGCCTTTCATCACAAGGGCAGGATCGAAATCACCCCCCTGATACTTCAGATTGTTCGCAATATTTACTCCGATAGCGTAATTCATCTTATCCTTAGGTGTTTTGACTAAAATTCCTTCATCTTGTTTATCAGAGGAGTGGTTGATACTTTGGGTATCTGCTAATGTATTTGGACTTTCGTTGGTTGAAATTTCTTTGTTGTTGTCCGTTCCGGCATTTACAAAGGAAACAAAAAAAACCAGTATAAAATAACAGATAAGCAACGGAGATAATCTTTTCATTTCGGTAAAAATCCTTTTAATAGGTTAAATACAAAGAAATTAAGCTGTATCATATTAATACTTATATTTTATAAGTATATATTAAGCGATTATGCAGTCTTTACATTTTGAAAATTTATCGGATAATAAAAGAAAATATTATAAAAATTTATGTTTTTGTAAAAAAGTTCCAGCATCATTACTCTTTGCTTCATCAGGTATCCGGAGTGTATTAATAAATTACACAACCGGTTATTGGATTTTACTCCCGGATTAAACAATCCCGGGGCAGGAACCGCCTGAATGGCATAAAACATTTGGTATGGAAAGTTTACTGATATATTATGTATTAAACTTAGTATGCAATTTGATTTTATGAACAGGAATAATTCCTGACTAATCTTATATTAGATAATATATCAAGATATTATAAATATTAATTAAAAATTAAAATATTCTTAATTATCTGTATTCCCCCACCATGCGTATTTCCGGATTTTATAAGACCATGTCTATTAGATGCAGCAAAAATCACACCAATAGTATTAAAAAATGATAATTTTTAAAAAAGTAATTATGACAAGATATTAGAATTATAATATAGAATGAAGGGAATTAGGGCTTGTGTTTTGTATCACATTTTGGTTGGATGTATCAAGATTTTGATACTGTTTTGAAAGGAGGTAGTAAATTATGAGATATGAAATAGCGAGGAACCTTATATTTTATTGCAATAATTTTTAATTTGCGCTAAACAAATTTCAAAGAATTGCAATCAGTCTGATATATTGAACCTTTTGATTACAAAAATATTACATCATGAAGCCTTTACCTGACGACGTGCAGACACCAAAAAAAAGCCTTGAAGAATTTTCGGACGTAACTAAAAGAGTTTTAGGGCATTTGTCTGATATCGTTTCTGAGAGAGTGAAAGTTAGGGATTATATAATCTTATCTTCTTCAATGGCAGGGACATCGAAATTTGCTCGCCCGATTAATAATAATTTGTTTATTTTCGACAGCTTGGTTTTTGATGATCAATATAAAATATTTCTTTCTATTATCAGTAAGATAAAAAGTAACAAAACTATTACAGAGGAAGAACATAAAATTATTAACTCCGTTGTTTATACTATACAACAGTCAATGGGTGTCGGGATGGATTTTCTATGCAATCCGAATAGTTCAAGAAAACATGTCGGAAACAGATTCGAAGAATTAATTCGCCTCATTGTCACAGAATTAGGGATTAAAAACAATAAAATCGTTTTAAAAATTCCATATCCTTCGGAAGACGGTGAAAAATTGTATTCATGCGAAACAGATATTGTTCTTTCTCCACATGGTTCTGTAAAATCAGGAGCTAAATCAATAGAAGAAAATGAAATTGTTGTTTCTCTTAAAACTTCATCAAAAGACAGAATGGGGAAAATATTTCTCGATAAGCTTCTCATGCAAAAATTTGCCGAGCACTCAGTCAAAGTTGTAGGAATTTTTCTGAATGACGTCCAAAGGAAAGAAACGAAACAAATTAGCTATACATTTGTTTCCGGTCTATTTATGGTGTATACGAAATTTCTGACTGAACTTGAAGGGGTTTACTTTGTCGATCCACCGCCTATTACTAAACAAGTGCCGTATAACCAGCATATTTTCTCTTTCTCAAAATTTATTGCAGAAGATATCTGGAAATTATTATCCTCTTAATCTTCTCCGGCGTTCAGCTACCTCCGCTTCTTCCCCATTGTCGGCAATTCTTTCAATGTGTGTTCGATCCTGAAGTCTTCTTTTTATCGTATTGCAATATTCTATATTAGTTTCTGTTCCAAGCCATTTACGGTTAAATGCTTCTGCTACAGCATAAGTTGTTCCTGAACCGCCGAAAGGATCAACGACCAATCCGTCGGGATTCGAAGAGGCAAGTACGCATTTTTTTACTAATTCTATAGGCTTTTGTGTCGGATGCTTTTCCCTTTCCCACGAATTATTTGTTAATGTTGGTATTTCAAAAACATCTTTTGGTTTAGCACCTTTAGGATGAGGGGACCATACATATTCCTTACCATTTCCATATTGCGAACTTTTTGCTTGTGGATGATGTGGATATTTAAGCGTGTGTGCATTGTATGGAACTCTTACTTCATCAACGTTGAAAATTATTTTGCTGCTTTTCCTGAAGTGTAATAAGCTTTCGTGAGACCGGCCCCAATCACTTGTAAGATTAGCCTTGTTTCGATAAAACCAAACCAACCATTTACATCCTTTGAAAAGACTGCTTGCAGCCCATTTAAGGTCGGCTAATATTTCTGAAAAGCCGCAGATATACAAACTGCCATTCGGTTCTAGTACTCTTTGAGCCTCTTTTATCCATTCCATACTCCAATCGACATATTCTTTTTGTGATTCAAATGTATCCCATTCAGCTTTATGAATATTATATGGCGGATCAGCAAAAATTAGCTGGATTGATGATGTTTTTATTGTTTTAAAAAAAGTTACAACATCTTCATTGTATAACGTGCCAATATTCGTAGCAAAAAAAGGGGTTACAGGATATTGTAAAGAATTAACATAATCAGTTACATATATTTGATTAAGCTCTTTTATTACATGGTCAATCTGCTCATCTTTGTAGACACGGTAATTATTTATAGGATGTCTTTGCGATTGGAGTTTGCCTGTTTTGTCCCACCTTCTAAGTGTCTCAGAACTTATACCTATTTTTTTTGCGGCTTGGCTGATTGTAATGTAATTTCCCATAGCTTAATCCTAAATTTTGAAAGCTTATAAAACATTAAACAACATTATACATAAAACTTATACAAATATTTATATATCTTGGTCAATATATTTTTGAAATATTTTTATCACCAAGCACAAAATACTATATATCTCTGATATTATATATAATTATAGTCAGATAGTTTTGTTTGGATGTAGGTATTATATACCTATTGGTATCATTCCGATTAAATATAACGGAATACCTATAAACTATATTGAACAATGTATTAATTAGGGTAGTTCAGAGACATCCCTCTGTGCCAATATAAGTGAGACACTTTCCCGGAAGAAATATCTGCGACTTATCTATACCGGTAAGTTCTGATATGTCGATGGAAAAAGTTGCTTTTGTATGGTATTCCAAATATCAAAGAGAGTGCTCATATTATATATCTTTTTCTTGGTTTGGGTAAATCAAGAAGATAATAAAGCATTATCTTCATTAAATCATTAAGTTATTTAGTATTTAGACTGCTTTTTATCAAAATAATTTAGCTTGATTTATGACTTTTGAGATTTGTTCTATAGTTTAAATTTATCGGTAAAGACCTGCCGGAATCAGGTAACAATTTTGATGAATTGCCAGCTTAGTCGTGTCAGGAAAAAATTAAATCTTTAAAGCAACATTCAGCTGACAAAATTTCATTGTATAGCAGATTTAAATTTTATCTTTACATTTAAACAATGTGCGTTTAGGTATAAAAATTTAAGTGAAAATCTCTATAAAATGTTAATAAAAAAAATCAGGGGCAATTCCCTTATATTAAGGACACTTTTTTTAATTTGTATTTAGGATGAAAGATGAAAAATTTAGTGGATTTGAAAGAACATGTAGCAATTACAGGAAGTAATGGGTTTGTTGGAAGCAAATTAAATCAAAGACTGCCAAATGCCAGAATATTGGATTTGGATAAAAAACATCGTTTGGAAGAAATTGATACCCTGAAGACATTTTTAGAGGATGTGAAAGTTGTTTTCCATCTTGCAGAAATTAATGCCGGGTCGGGATATTCGCCTGCCAATAAATCCATGATTAAAAATAATGTTCTGGCTACAAGAAATTTAATAGACGGAGTTCGGCGCTTTTGCAGTGAAAAACCGTTAATTGTATTATTGTCAAGCATACATGTTTATTCAGCTGAAGAAGATATTTATACTGAAAATAGCGAAATCGGGCCTTCCAGTTATTATGGACTTACAAAATTAGTACAGGAGTTGTTAATTCAGGAAGCGGCTAAAAATGGACTCGTTGATTATTGTATATTCAGAGGTTCAAACATTTATGGGGCCGGGTGCCGTCCCAATTATAATTCTGCTGTTGCAACATTTATCGATCGAATAGAAAAAAATGAAAAACTTGAATTGTTCGGCAATGGCGAGTCCCAGCTTGATCTTATATATGTAGATGATGTTATTAATATACTTATTAGGGCTGGAGAAGATTCTCAATTTAAAAATGATGTTTACAATCTTTCATACGGCAGTTCGGTAAGTATAAAAAAACTGATCGATATATTAAAAACTGTTACACAAACACAACCGGAAATAAGATTGGTAAATTCAGTACCTGCAAAATTGACTGTAAATAACAGTAAATTAAAAAAAGTGTTAGGAACTTATGCTTTTGTTGATCTTCAAAAGGGCCTTGAGATGACTATAAAGAAAAAAAGTTGCAAACCGACACTGGTTGTTACCTGAAATAAATTTGAAACATAATTTTCTTTTTGCCTGATTTTATATAACCGTATGTTTAAAATAAAATGGATACGTTCATGTTAAATAAAGAACACGATAAACTTCCCGTGCTTTCGTTCGAGATGGGGCCGATACGTCCTCCCAGTGAAGGCAGTAATTCACTTCTTATAAGAGTTACCAGAAACTGCCCATGGAACAGATGTACCTTCTGCTACGGCAGGGCATATGAGCATGAAAAATTTCAGATGAGATCCGTGCATGAGGTCAAAGCCGACATTGATAATGTTGCACTTATATCCGCGGAAATAAAAAATTTGGCAAAAGAAACGAGCAGTGCCGGAAATATAAAATCTCTTGCCGCAAGGACTCTTTTCAACAGATTGCCGCTAATAGATAACATCCATCAAAGTTATTTTAATGTATT
>NZ_JBAMMY010000176.1:0-4933 GCF_051233685.1 Desulfobacterium sp. N47 | reverse complement strand
CCGCCAGGAGGGGCGTGGCATAGGACTTGTCAATAAGATAAAGGCTTATGCCCTTCAGGATCAGGGGCTTGATACAGTTGAAGCCAATGAAAAATTGGGTTTTAAGCCGGATTTGAGAAATTATGGTATAGGTGCACAGATATTGGTTGATCTTGGTGTAAAAAAAATGAGGCTTATAACAAATAACCCCAAAAAAATGATCGGGCTTGAAGGATACGGATTAAGTGTTGTTGAGCAGGTTGGAATTGAGATTGGAGCAAATCAATATAACAAAGGGTATCTTTCATGCAAAAAAATTAAAATGGGGCATCTTATTGAAGTTGATGGGACACCTTAATATTCACACTATTTATTAGTATTTTTTAAATCCGGAGGAATATATGCCTAAAATAATTGAGGCCAAACTTATTGCAGAAGGCAAGAAATTTGCTATCATTACAAGCCGGTTTAATGATTTTATTACCGACAGGCTTGTTGGAGGTGCTGTTGATGCGTTGTTGCGCTCAGGAGCAAGTGATTCGGATATTGAAATAGTAAAGGTTCCCGGTGCTTTTGAAATTCCTCTTATTGCCAAGAAAATAGCTGAAAGGAAAAGATATGATGCAGTAATATGTCTTGGTGCTGTTATAAGGGGGGCAACGCCGCATTTTGATTACATCAGTGCCGAGGTTACAAAGGGAGTTGCAATGGTTGGCTTGGAAACCGGAATCCCTGTGATTTTTGGCATAATTACTGTAGATACCATAGAGCAGGCAATAGAGCGCGCCGGAACCAAGGCAGGAAACAAAGGGTGGAGCGCTGCTATTTCCGCCGTTGAGATGGCAAACCTAGTTGAAATTGTAGAAAAAGCATAACAATGGGAAGTCGTAGAAAATCACGGGAACTCGCAATGCAGGCTTTGTTTTACATGGATAAATGCCATGGTAATTCTGAAGAGATTTTAAACAATTTCACGGATAATTTTAATCCACCTGAAGATATCCTGCCTTTTTTTTACAGGCTTGTCAATGGTGTTATAAGCTCTGCGCCTGAGATTGATGGCATAATAGAGCGGTTTTCCAGCAACTGGAAAATAAGCCGCATGTCTTGTGTAGACAGAAATATCATGAGAATAGCCGTATTTGAACTTGTGTGGTGCGATGATATTCCCTGCAAGGTCTCTATTAATGAAGCTATCGATATAGGGAAAAAATATGGAACGGATGAGTCCGGACCCTTTATAAACGGAATTCTTGACAGTGTCAGGGATGCTGTTGAAAAAGAAGTAATTAAAGTAAAAACCAATTAATGTAATCGGAGGTTGTTTTGATTATAGAAGACTTAATTGTCGGACCGATAATGTCAAATTGTTTTGTAGTTGGATGCGAAAACACAAAAGAGGCGGTTGTTATTGATCCAGGAGATGAGCCCGACAAAATTTTGATGGTAATTGCAAAACATAAACTGAAAGTTAAATACATCATAAATACTCACGGTCATGTTGACCATGTTGGTGGAAACAAAAAGCTGAAGGAAGCTACAGGCGCAGACCTTCTGATACATAGTCTCGATGCTCCTATGCTCAGCCGTATTGCGGCTACCGGAGCAGCATGGGGACTTAACGTTGAAGATTCACCTCCTCCCGATCAAATGCTGAAAGACGGTGACGAGGTGAAATTCGGGGATATTACCTTAAAAGTTATACACACTCCGGGGCATTCGCCTGGTGGTATTTCTCTTTATACTGACGATTGCGTTTTTGTGGGAGATACGCTTTTTGCAGGATCAATAGGACGTACGGACTTTCCGGGTGGTGATTATGATACCATTATATCAAGTATAAGAAATAAGCTTTTTGTGCTTGGAGATGATGTAAGGGTTCTTGCAGGACACGGCCCTGAAACATCCATTGCTATAGAAAAAAAGTATAATCCCTTCGCAAAAATCGGATGATGATTCAATCCTGAAGAAATTACAAAGCTTGATGGCTTTTTACAAGTCCATCAAGCTTTTGTGCTTCCTGTTACAATTTGCAGATAATCTGTCTGCGACTCTCATTGTCAAATGTTTTAGAGCCTTAAAGATAAGATTGAAAGTATTATATTAAGTACTTCTTAAAATTATCAAAAATCGCTTTCATGATGTGCAATTAACCGATTTGTTGCAACTTCACTTCGTCGCTTGGTCCCGGTGTTTTCTTTTCCGTAAGAATATGTAACTGTTGTGTTTGGTGCATTCTTTTTATTGTTTCCGTTTTGATTGTTGCTTAGGCCCACCAGGACAACAAGTTGTTCGACATATCCATTCATGGCTTTTGATTGGGAATTGAGTTCCTCAGCTGCAGAAGCGGATTCTTCAGCGATAGCCGCAGTCTTCTGAATAACAGTATCTATTTCAGACATGGCGCTGTTAACCTGCTGTATGCCTTGTGCCTGTTCCTGTGACCCGGCGGCGATTTCGGATACCAGGCTGCTGACTTTCTTTGAGGATTCCATAGTCTTTGTAAATGCAGCCAGGGTGGTTTCCGAATATACAGTCCCATTTTTTACAGCGGCAATGGTATTGTCTATCAGCGTGGCCGTATTGCGTGCGGCATCGGCAGCCCGCATAGCCAGATTTCGAACTTCATCCGCCACAACTGCAAAACCGGCTCCGGCTTCACCTGCCCTGGCAGCCTCAACTGCAGCATTGAGGGCTAAAAGATTTGTCTGGAATGCAATCTCATCAATGGTTTTAATGATTTTTTGGGTTTCCTTGCTCGCATTTGAGATGTCGTCCATAGATTGACTGAGTCTTTTCATGGCATTATGTGCTTCCAATACCGTTCGGTCGGAATCTCCCATAACCCGGGTTGCTTCAGTGGAGTTGTCGGCATTTTGCTTGATCATGGAAGTCATCTCTTCGAGTGATGAAGCTATTTCCTCAATGGATGCCGCCTGTTGTGATGTACCTGTAGCCATGGTTTGTCCGGCACTTGATACCTGATCAGATGCATCGTTTACTTTGTTAGCCCCTTCGGTAAGTCCGCCGATTATTCTGCCGATAGGCCCTGTGATGGAACGGCTGATAATCAGGCCGGTCAGGATAATTCCCAATAAGACAACAATCACAAAAACCCCAATATTCATGAATCTCTGACGTTTACTGGCCTTGGCATTAGACATCATTTCATCTTTGAGACGATCGGCAAACATCTGCTGTATTTTCGAAATTCTGCTGCGTAATGCCTCAGTTTGTCCTGCCAGTTGCCCGGCTCTTGATGACTGATTTTCACCCTTGCTCATAGACAGGTAAATCGGTTGTGCTTCACTGGTAAATGACTTGAGCGCCGCGAGTGTTTCTCTTACCTGTACCGCAAATTCTTCATCCACACCCGGAAGGTTTAATATGCCTCCCAGAGCTTTTTGAACGTTTTCGGCTTCATTGCCGGCGCGATTGATGGTTTCGCTATCTCCCAGCATAATTCCGTCATTATAAAGACGTACCTGATCTTTAAACGCTGTCAACGCTTCCTGAGCAAGGTTTGAAGCTGGAAAAAGATAATTTGAAACACTTAACATCCTGGATTCCATCCGGATTCCCATTCCGAAACCGAAGACCATGGTTAGAAAATAACCTATAACCAGAATGCTCATGCTCAGCCATATTTTTTTTGACATACTTAAATTTTTCATCATAATTAATCCATAGCCTCCATAATCCGGCTTTGCCGGAAGCTGTTAGCAGTTAAGTTTCTGGATTCAGTTGCATAGAATTCTCCATGCAACTGAATCCGTTTGTTAAGCATTAAGCGCTTAGAAGCTGAATGTCAGCTTGGCTGCGCCATAATACCAGTCACCTTCCGACCTGTCGGCATTATTCACGGCCAGCACATCTGAGGTGCCATCAACTTTGTGTCCTTCGATCTTGAAAATCCAGTTGGAATTAATATCAAAACGGGCAGACAAAGCCAGATCCTTTTGCCATGCATGATGGTCGGGTTGGCCCAACACCTTATATCTGTCGCCATCCTTGTCATCTTTATCAGGATAGGAGATTGAATAAATATGAGCCCAGTTCAAACCAGTCTGTAAAACGGTAAGAAGCCATCAGATAGTAATTTTCGGCCTTTGTATTTGTTTTAACGCCCGTCAATGATATTGTGCGGTCACCATCGGATATTCTATATTCGCCTGCTATAAACAGATTTTCCCAGGTGTATTCCACACCACCACCATAGACAAAATTTTCAAATTCCATCGTTGTTGAGGTACTGCCTCCAACAAGTAAGGGATATTCAGATTTAAATTTCATGAAACTTCCGGAAATAGCCAGCCCCGAAAGCGGCGTGTTCCACTTGATACGGCCGGTTGTGGTGGTATCCGCATCAATATCACCGTTAAGAACAGCTGCTCCTCCAAATGAGCTGTTATACTTTTCGACGCCGCTTTCATTATCTATGGTCATTGCGCCTACCATGCCGATGTAATCCAGACTTCCGGCAGCCCCAAGAGGAACATAACCGTAAGTAACTTAGCAATAATAAATTGAACAATTATGTTGACATTTAGCTACGGTAATGATATGCGTTATGTATGTCAAACACTGTTGAGAAAATCAAGGTAAAGTATGGGTATTTACGTTCACATTTAGATGAGAAGGTTCTTCGTCTATGGGCGGCGGCAGAAAGAAGCTGAAAGAAAAAGATCCTTCCTTGCTTCAGTATCTTGATAAGTTATTAGAGCCTGCCACTCGTGGAGATCCTGAGACGCCCCTTCGCTGGACATGCAAGAGCACGACGAAACTTGCCGAGGAACTGACAGCAAGAGGTCACCCGGTATAGTGGACCCCATGTCAAGACTGATTTTCATAAAAATTAAGCTACCAAAGGTCTCTGATATTTTCTCCGGGTTTAAGTTCTTTTTTCTTACAAAGTCCTTTTCAAAAGGTCCGCTATTGCCGGATAAATGAAAAA
>NZ_JBAMMY010000175.1:0-38391 GCF_051233685.1 Desulfobacterium sp. N47 | reverse complement strand
TATCGTTTGTAATGTCATGGATTTTGCCTCAATAATAATTTTGATCATCCTTCCTATACATTATTATTGGGACTTTGACCACTTGTTTGTTTAATTAATTGTAATTTTTTTTTATTGTTCAAAGAACAAAATAACCCTGATAAGAACTGGTAACAACTTGCATTTATGGGTAGAACAGATATAAGAGAAAGATACATAATGATTAGTCTTGTGTCAACGAACAAAAGTGTCGCATGTCAGAAATAACTAAATGAAATATCTATATTTCAGAATCAGCAGCTTCAGCTATGCTGACAAAGCCAAACCAATCTTTTTCTTTTGAAGAGTAAGTATTTGAAGTGGTCTTAATAATGGTGCAGTCTGTTATGATAGTTTTATGAACATATTTTCAGACAGGCTACTCCCATTTATAACCCAAAGTATATTTATTTTTATGAATTTCTTTTTGCAATGACAGACGGAATGTAATATTGCTTTTACAGCAGTTCCATATTTAAGTTATAAAATCTTTATAGGATTAAACTGATTATGCATGAACTAAAAATTTCTGTCATAGTACCTGTTTTTAACGAAGCGGAAATAATTGGCGATCTTCTCCTTAAGATAAAAAAGCTTTATCCTGATTATGAAGTTATTGTTATTAATGACGGATCAACTGATAACAGTGCAGAACTATCCAGAAAAGCCGGAGCTGTTGTCTACAGCCATCCTTATAACATTGGCAATGGTGCTGCCATCAAGAGCGGAATCAGGGTCGCATCCGGAGATATACTAGTATTTATGGATGGTGACGGACAGCATGATCCGGCTGATATAGCAGGCTTATTACAATATATGCCGGAATATGACATGGTGGTTGGCGAAAGAACCATTAAAGATCATGCATCTTTTGGAAGAGCACTGGGGAATAATTTATATAACTGGCTGGCGTCTTATGTAGCAAAATTTTATATCAAAGATCTTACTTCGGGTTTTCGGGCGATAAAATCAAAGATAGCAAGAAATTTCATAAGCCTTATTCCCAACACCTATTCATATCCGACAACACTTACCTTAAGCGTTTTAAGAAGCGGCTGGGCTGTAAAATATATTCCCACAGAAATAAAGGAAAGAAAAACAGGAAAAAGCAGCATTAAATTTTATAGAGACGGAGTCAGATTTTTTATGATCATAACAAAAATATGCACTCTCTATTCTCCCTTAAGAATTTTTATGCCTGTCGGTTTCACTATTTTTATAATTGGATTATTAAATTCCTTATATACTCTGATTTTGCATAGCCGGTTTACCAATATGAGCGCGCTTCTTTTATTATCCTCGATTATTATTTCCATGATGGGACTGGTATCGGAACAGATATGCCAGATGAGACACGAAGGACAGGAAGAAAACCACTTGCCGATTTCAAAAAGGTAATGCCGGTAAGTTCTTAAAATTAACATTTCCATTCACTCTCTCCCAACGAATCTTATCCTGAAATTTACAATGTTTCCATAATATGATATTAGTCAATTCCTGAACGGTTTTGTGCAATTACAAACCATTTATAAGGCATCAGAGATTGCCGTGATTTATATCATGATTAAGCTATTGAATTGATGGAGTTTAATAAAAATGAACGATTTTTCGGAAAGGATGAATGATATTCTTAATTATGGCGCTTTGAATCTTGCCATGAGTATTGGCTACAGTAATAAAATATTTGATATTCTTGAAGATCTTAACAAACCCGTTACAATTTCAGATATTGCTTCCGCTTCAGGTCTTAACCGGCGTTATCTCAAGGAATGGCTTGGTATAATGATAAGCGGCAAAATCATTGAATTATTCCAAACCCCTGATGGTGAGGATCTGTATTTCTTGCCTCCTGAACATGCATTATTTCTGACCCGAAAATCGGGAAACAACAATTTGGGAGTCTATACCCAGGAAATCCCTTTGCTTACATCATGTGCTATGGAATCGGTAAACAGAGGATTTAAAACAGGAGATGGAGTGCCTTTCTCACAATATCCTGATTTTCAGCAGTTCATGGCAGAACTTTCCAATGCTAAACATAAAGAGGTGCTTATCAGGCATTTTCTCCCGTCTGTTGACAAAGGGCAACTTGTTAACCATCTTATAAAAGGAATAAGGGTTTGTGATCTTGGCTGTGGTGAGGGTGTTGCTTTGAATCTTATGGCAAAAGCATTTCCCGAAAGTACTTTTACAGGAATTGATAATCATAAAGAAGCAATCAATACAGCGAGAACCGGGGCCGGAGAATTGGGGCTTTCCAATGTCGTATACATTGAGCATGATGCAGCAACAATTTGCGGAAAAAAAGAATTTATGCAAAAATTTGATTATATCAGCGCCTTTGATTCAATTCACGATCAGAGCCATCCTTTACAGGCGCTTAAAAGTGTTCGATACATGCTTTCTCCGGGTGGTATGTTTTCCATGGTTGATATTAAGGCATCTACGAATCCGGCTGACAATCTGGATCATCCCATGGGCCCTTTTTTATACACGGTAAGCCTGATGCATTGTATGCCGGTAGGTCTGAATGATAATGGATACGGCCTTGGAATGATGTGGGGGCGTGAAAAAGCTCAAAGCCTTCTGGCTGAAGCAGGGTTTGAGCATATTGAAGTACTGGAGATGGAGCATGACAGTTTTAATCTCCATTATCTTTGCAGGATTTTATAGTTTTGTGAAATTTAAAAAAGGCGTTTAACATGAAAAAATGGTTAAAAGACAAGTTGATCTGTCCGGAATGTATAAATGAAGGAGTCCTTTTGGATTTGAATATCAAAGAAGAGAAGGAAGATGATGTGACGGAAGGTGAACTTTCATGTTCTTTTTGCAAAAGATCTTATCCCATACATAAAGGCGTTGCGGTGATTTTACCCGATACAACAATGCCGGTTATATCCGATAGTTCAGGGTATAATTCAAAAAATATGCTGTCTTCATATCTTTGGAGTCATTTTTCCGATATATTTAAAGATCCGTGTGCAACGGACGCCTATCGGGTATGGTCGGCATTTTTCAAAAAATCAGATGGTTATGCCCTTGATATTGGGTGTTCTGTCGGAAGGTTATCATTTGAATTAAGCAAAACCCATTCTCATGTAATCGGGATTGACACTTCCATATCTTTTATTAAAAAAGCACGGGAATTGTTGTTTAAAAAAAGATTGAATTTTGATCTTGTCATAGAAGGCCTGATTACTGAAGAACGTTCATGTGATTTTGATACAGCATGGAATTATGACAGAATTGATTTTATAGTAGCCGATGCATTAAGACTTCCATTCCGCAAAAAACTCTTTTCAACAGTAACTTCTATCAATATATTGGAAAAAGTAACCCGTCCGATACAGCATTTAATAGATATAAACAGGGTTTTAAGTGAAGAAAAATCGATGTTTGTGTTTTCGGACCCGTTTTCCTGGGATGAGTCTGTGTCGGACTCTGAGCATTGGTTGGGCGGAGTGTCAAACGGCAACGGAAAAAGTCGTGGCATCGATAATGTGGCAAGCCTTTTTTTAGGTAAAAAGGGTATATTTGATCCGCCTCTGGAAATTACGGACAGAGGCAATGTGTCATGGAAAATACGAAAAACGGAAAATCTGTGGGAGTATATTAACTCACAATTTATCGTTGGCACAAGAAATTAGGATGGTTTTTGGGGGGTAGCAGTATTGGATAAAAGATACGGAATTTGCGGTATTTGTTTTCACAGTCCGGGCTGTGGTGTAATCGTACATTATGATAAAGATAATAAAATAGACAGGCTGGAACCTGACCCGGGTGCTCCTTCGGGTAAAATTCTGTGCCCTATTGCAAATAGTGCCAGGCAAATTATTTATTCGGAGAAAAGGCTGAAACATCCTTTAAAAAGGATTGGTGCAAAGGGAACATATGAATTTGAAAAAATATCCTGGGATGATGCTTTTGATATCATCGTCAACAAATTAAATGAACTGAAGGAAAACTACGGGCCTGAAACTGTGGGCTTTTACGCGGGCACCGGCTCTTATGAGGGATCTTTTAAGGATGTGTTTCAGCTTAAAGGATCGGAAACCTATCTGGCATCCAGTATTTTGTTTCCCTTCGGCTCTCCAAATACATTTGGCGTGGGAGCGCCATGCTATACATCCTTAGGCGTTCTGGCTCCGAAGCTTACAATGGGATGTTTGCATATCGATATGTTTTCCGATGTGGATAATTCCGATCTGATACTGGTTTGGGGTACTGACCCATCCGCTTCCACACCGCCTGAGTTGTTTCAACGCTTAAAAGCAGCCTCGGAAGAAGGCGCTGAGATCATTGTAATAGATCCCAGAAAAACAAAAGCCGCCGGACTGGAGGGCAGTGAATGGCTTCCAATCAGACCTGGATCGGATGGCGCTTTGGCCTTGGGTTTGTCTCATATTCTTATAAGAGATAATCTTTACGACAAACACTTTGTTGAAAACTGGACATTTGGATTTGATGAATTCCATGATTATGTAAAAGATTTTACTCCTGAATATGTATCAAAAATTACAGGTATAGACAAAAATAGAATCGAACGTTTAGCAGAAAGTATTGCTGAAGCTGAAGGCGCATCATACGTGATGTATACCGGACTTGAGTATACAAAAAGCGGAGTTCAGAATATACGTGCGGTGATGGTATTGTGGGCTTTGGCCGGGCAACTGGATGTTGAAGGCGGACGATGTTTTGCAAGAAGGGAAAATCGTATTCCGATATGTAAAAGCAGGCAAATTGAAACTCCGGATTTTGAAAAATCAATAGCTAAAGGAAAGTTTCCCGTTTATTCCCTGTTTTGCGGCAATGAACCCCATGCCGGTCTTTTGCCCAAAGCTATAATTGATTCAGACCCTTATAAAATAAAGGCAATGCTTGTTTACGGGGCATCGCTAATAACATCCTGGCCTGATCCTGGCCTTTGGAAAAAGGCTTTGCAGGAGCTGGATTTTCTGGTCACCATGGATTTGCAGTTGACCGCAGATGCCGCTTATGCGGATATAGTACTTCCGGCAACAACGGCATTCGAACAGGAATCCTATTGCTATTACGGATCTTCATTAAGGCTAAGAGAAAAATTAATAGAACCTCTTTATGAGGCAAAACCGGGTTATGAAATATTGACAGAGCTTGCCAAACGTCTTGGATACGGGCATCTCTATCCACAGAATCAAAAAGAACTTCTTGAATACATATTGAGTGAATCAGGTTTTACGGTAGAGGATTTAATGAAAGCAGACAGACATGTGATCAGAAAACCCAATACACGTATGGAGTATAAAAAATGGGAAAAAGGCCTTTTGCGAAGCGATGGAAAACCGGGGTTTGAGACGCCTTCGGGTAAATTTGAAATCAAATCCACTGTCCTTGAAAAATATGGTTACAGCGGCATTCCGAAATATGAAGAATCCATAGAAACATCTGTAAGCAATCCGGAATTATTTGAACAATATCCGTTAATTTTAGGAACGGGACCTTTTAAACCGGATATGAAATCATGTTTGCGCGCCATCCCGGCTTTTATTGAAAAGTTTCCTTATCCTGTGGTTCAAATGAATGAAGCGGATGCAGCAGAACGCGACATCAAAACAGGAGACAGTGTCAGTATAAAAACGGTACGCGGCTCAGTGCTGATGAGAGCATTTGTAACAGATACGATAATGGAAGGCTTTGCTTATGCCCAGGCCGGAGGCGGCGGGCCGTTAGGGCCGGATGAATGGAGGCAGGCCAATGTTAATGAATTGACGGATATGGAGCAGTTTGATGAAATATCCGGCTTTCCGGTTTATAAAACATTATTGTGCCAGATAAAAAAAAAGAAGCGGAACCGTAAGGGGATAGCAGTTCAGGACCCGAGTTTGGGCTGTGTGGGCTGATTTTTTTGATGGCGCCACCCGATCCTGCAAAAAGCTTTTTCCAATAGCTGTGATGTCATTGCTCTCAATATATAATCACTCTAAATAACAATATATTTTGCCAAAATTCAGATAAGATGATATTTTTTTGAATTAGTAAAGCGTCAAGTCTTACGGAGATCCTGTCACATACATTCTAATCTTATAGGAGGTGTTGATATGCAGGTAAAAGAATTGTTTGATCTTGATGGAAAAGTAGCAATTATAACGGGGGCAAGCAGCGGATTGGAAGCGCTTTATTTCCGACTCCGGCCTATTGCGCATCAAAAGGCGCCATATCTAATCTTACCAGGGAGATGGCCATTGAATATGCTCCTTTAGGAATAAATGTAAATGCCATTGCCCCGGGATTCTTCAGAACCGAACTCGGAGGAGCTGATGCCTGGGATGAAGCAGTAAAACTACTTGGGCCAACAGTTCCGATGCATGGCGTAGGCTCACCTGATGATTTAAAGGGTACAGCTGTTTATCTGGCTTCCAGGGCATCTGATTATGTTACCGGTCATATCCTCGTAATTGATGCCGGATATACTGCCAGGTAAGAAAAATAACTACCGCAAGCATGGTTCGGGCAGTTTAAAATGTAAAAAAAAGCTTGTGGGCTATATGATTTAATTATTGATAAATATCAAAATATTATCTATTATTAAAAAATAATTTCTGTATTGACGTTTCCTGTAATATCTGTGTATTTAGCTTTACCGGATAAATATCCCGGCGGATCAAAAACATATGGAGAATAAAGATAAATACATGAGCCAGTTTCAAAACGTCCCATTTAGGCCGATCTCTGTGTTGGGCTCAAATTTTAATCCTCGAAATACTAAATGTATTCCTGTGGTTAAAATTTTCGCCCGCCTTGACCTTGACCAAACTGAAATGTTTTGAAAGTGGCTCACATGGTATTTTTTAGGAAGTCCTGATGAAACAATACGTTGTAGATGAACTTAGATATAACGATTATGAAAAAATAAAGAAATGTCTTGATGAAAACCTCGGATCTTCAGAAATTGCAGGGATTTACTGGCTGCCCATTGATGAGAAGATTTTAAGTGAAGAGCAGGCTAAACATATTGAGTGTAAGCCGTTTTTCTTTGTTATTATCCTTGAGGAAAAACTGATATCTGCTGAGCTTCTGGTACGCACCAGATGCAGGATGAAATGCAGTTGTATTGATTACGCTACTGAAAAACAGAGAAACTGGCTTATAGGGTATATAGATAAATTGCTTAATAAATATAATATATCTGTTTGATATAAACTTATAGGAAACATTGAAATGTTAAAAATCATTCCTCTCGGAGGTCTGGGAGAAATCGGTCTTAATATGATGGCTTTTGAATATGGCGATTCTATTTTTGTGGTCGACGCAGGTCTTATGTTCCCTGAAGATTACATGCTTGGAGTCGATTTTGTAATTCCCGATATGCTCTATCTTAAACAAAACAAATCCAGGATACTTGGAGTAGTATTGACCCATGCTCATGAAGACCATATAGGAGCGCTTCCATATCTGCTCAAAGAAATAAATGTTCCTGTTTTTGGAACTTCGTTTACCTTAGGCCTTGTCAGGCACAGGCTTGAAGAGCATTCTCTCATTTCCTCCGCTTTATTGTATGAAATATCATCCTCTGAAAAACTGAAACTTGGCCCCTTTGAAATTGAATTTATTAAAGTAGGCCACAGTGTTGTTGATGGAGTCGGGCTTGCAATCAGAACTCCTTTGGGTCTTATTGTTCATACAGGCGATTTTAAAATCAGTTATACAATGGAAGGAATGATAACTGATGTGCATGGTTTTGCACGCTGCGGAAACGAAGGAGTTTTATGCCTTCTTTCAGACTCAACAAATATTGAAAAAGAAGGCTATACTATTTCCGCAAAGGAGATAGGTGAAACCATTGCAAGAATAACAGCAGGATGTAAGGGCAGAATAATAATTGCCCTTTTTGCTTCAAATATCGCAAGAATTCAACAAATTGTTAATATTGCAGAAGCCAGGGATAAAAAGGTTATTTTCAACGGAAGAAGTATAGAAATCAGCGTCAGTATAGCAAAAAAGCTTGGTTTTCTGAAAGTTGCAGATGGGCTTGAGA
Organism: Desulfobacterium sp. N47; assembly: GCF_051233685.1. Taxonomy (NCBI): domain Bacteria; kingdom Pseudomonadati; phylum Thermodesulfobacteriota; class Desulfobacteria; order Desulfobacterales; family Desulfobacteriaceae; genus Desulfobacterium; species Desulfobacterium sp. N47. Next base: position 30,359 of record NZ_JBAMMY010000175.1, on the reverse strand, counting down.
TCGAGATAAATCAGATAAACGATTATTCAGACGATGAGATAATCATGATTACTACAGGCAGCCAGGGAGAGCCCCTGTCCGCCCTTGCACGCATGGCTACCGGTGCGCACAAGCAAATAAGCGTGAAAAAAAACGACACCATTATTTTATCTTCCAAGTTTATTCCCGGAAATGAAAGGGCTATAACCAACATCATAAACAAGCTTTATAAGCGCGGTGCTGACGTAATATATGAAAAAATATCCAATATCCATGTATCGGGCCATGCGTTTAAAGAAGAATTGAAATTAATGATAACACTGGTAAAACCCGAATATTTTATTCCGATACATGGCGAATACAGGCACCTGTCTCTTCATGCCCGTCTGGCTGCGGATGTTGGAATTAAGAAAGAAAAAATATTGCTTGCAGAAAACGGGCAGGTAATCGAGTTTAATGAAAAAGGCGGAAAGATTAAAGAAGAGGTTGCAACAGGACGGATTCTTATCGACGGCAAAGGCATAGGTGATGTCGGAAGAAGTGTTCTTAAAGAAAGAAGATTGCTCTCCGAAGAAGGACTTGTAGTTGTTAACATGGCCTTTGATGAAGAAACGGGGATTATTATATATGGGCCGGAAATAGTATCTAAAGGTTTTGTTTTTGAAACTGAAACAGGGCATCTTCTCGAAGATGCAAAATGTGTTATACTTGAGATAGTTGATGATATAGCGACCGGCGTACCTGACAGGGTCGGTAAAATTAAATCAAGAGTGCAGACTGCGTTAAGAAAATATTTTAATTTTGCCATTAAACGCAGGCCTGTAATCCTTCTTTTTGTTATTGAAATATAAAACAGGACAATAAGTATGCGGAAGGAACTGATAGGGATATTTCTGTTTTTTCTCGTCATTTTTACTTTAATCAGTCTTTTGTCTTACAGCCCTTACGACCCGTCTATAAACAATGTAAAGACCATCGGTGAAGTTCATAACCTTTTTGGCGTGTTAGGCTCCTATATTGCAGATATTTTTATTACCCTCTTTGGGATAGCCTCCTTTTTTATTCCTGCAACTATTCTTATTATCAGCATAAGATTTTTCGGTACTTATACAAAGAAGATAATTATCTATACACTTGCAGGCGGGTTTCTTCTTACTATAGCGACAGGCAGCCTGCTTTCATTTCACGAAAGCAGTTTTTTTATATTCGGAAGTGAATTTCCTTCAGGCGGGATAGCAGGCATTTTTTTAAAATCCTTTCTTGTAAAATATTCCAATCTTACAGGATCAGTTATTATCCTAGTTTTATGCCTGGCAGTCGGCTTTATTTTCACAACCGGTTTTTCGATAATAAGTATATCGAAACGGTTATTAAATATATATTTAATTATCCTGGAGCGCATCAAAACACGGGCAATCATGCGCAAAGAACGCAAAGAAAAAGCCATAATAATGGCTGAACAAAGCGGTGAAAACGAGCATGAGATAGAGATAAAGGCCCTAAAGACAAAACCGGTCAGACAAACTCCTGTTCCGAAGCAGGATGTATTTGATTTCATGCGGGACGGTTCTGAGTTCCGGTTGCCTTCCGTAAGTTTTCTGGATAATCCCCAGGCAAGATCGGCGGGTGTTAATCCTGAAAACCTTAAAATGCAGTCAAAGCTTTTGGAAAAGAAACTGGAGGATTTTGGGGTAAATGGTAAAGTCGTAGCAGTTACCCCTGGCCCGGTAATTACAACTTTTGAATATGAACCGGCTCCCGGTGTAAAGATAAATAAAATCGTCAATCTTACAGATGATCTGTCTCTTGCACTGCGGGCAATAAGCATAAGAATAGAAGCCCCGATTCCTGGTAAAGCAGTAGTAGGCATTGAAATTCCGAATGCTGACAGAGAAATGGTTACATTTAAAGAAGTAGTAGTTTCAGGCGCTTTTGAAAAATCCAAATCAAAGCTTACAATATGCCTTGGAAAAGACAAGGTTGGAAATCCGGTTGTAGCAGAACTTGACAAAATGCCTCATCTGCTGATCGCCGGAGCAACCGGCTCGGGGAAAAGTGTGGCTCTTAACACCATGATATGCAGCCTATTGTACAAATCCACCCCTGATGAGGTTAAGCTTCTTATGGTCGATCCTAAAAGGATTGAGCTTTCCATGTACGATGGCATACCTCATCTGATTACTCCTGTTGTAACAGATGTCAAAAAAGCCACAAATGCTCTTTTCTGGGCCGTTCACGAAATGGAAAGAAGATATATAATTCTTTCGGAAAGCAAAGCAAGAAATATAAATCAATATCAGCATAAGGTTGCAAAAGGAGAAAAAAATGAAAAAGGGGAATATCTGGAACAGTTACCCCTTATTGTCATCATTATAGATGAGCTTGCCGATATGATGATGGTAGCTTCACGCGACGTAGAAGTTTCTTTAACCCGTATTGCGCAAATGGCAAGGGCCGCCGGGATTCACCTGATTCTTGCAACCCAAAGACCTTCGGTAAACGTGTTAACCGGAATAATAAAGGCAAATTTTCCCACCCGTCTTTCCTTTCAGGTCTCTTCCAAAACGGATTCCAGAACTATCCTGGATGCCAACGGAGCTGAAAGCCTGCTTGGAAACGGGGATATGCTTTTTATGCCCCCTGGCACTTCAAGAATTCAGCGAATACACGGATCATATATATCCGAGGCTGAGATATCAAAAATTACGGAATATTTGAAGAAACAAAAAAAACCTGAGTATGACGAAAAAATAACTGAGGCGCGGGCAGTTGAAGAGTCTGCTGAGGAAGCTACGGAATATGATGAAAGATATGACGATGCAGTAGCGCTGGTTGCAAAAACCGGGCATGCATCCATATCCATGATACAAAGACACTTGCGCATAGGCTATAACAGAGCTGCGCGTATAATAGAAATAATGGAAAAAGAGGGAGTCGTGGGGCCTTCCGACGGCGTTAAGCCAAGAGAAGTACTTGTTAACAGGCTGTAACTCCGAGAGCTTTGAATAACTCACATTATTTAATGGAAAACTATGACTGGATCTGTCTGTTTAAGGCTCTTTATATTTATAATAATGATGACGATCAGCGGTTGCAGCGGTCTGGCTCTCCTTACTGCGAACATTGATGCCCAACCCATGTTATTCCAATATGAAGGACAGGCTCAATCTGTTTGTCTTGCCGGTGATTTTAATAAATGGTCGCCAAACAGCCACTGCATGAACAAACAGGGCAGTCTGTGGTATATTCGTTTGATGCTGCCGGCCGGGATCCACCGCTATGCATTTATTGTTAACGGCCAACAATGGGTGGTCGATCCAAAGGCTCTTTTTATCGAAAATGACGGTTTCGACCGGCAAAATTCAGTGGTTATCATTAACTAAATAATTATGTAAAACAAAGATTTACTTTTTTGTGGCCTGACTGTGTCTTATTTTAAATGAACAACGTATAATAATAAAGCAGGAAATATTTTAAACCAAGAAATGATTTTCTCCTATGTGAGCATTAAACTTGAATGAAAGCCTTCTGATAGAATCTATACTGAATGGTAATGCACAAGAGTATGCTGTTTTGGTGAATCGGTATAAACGCCCAATATATAATCTTTTGCTCCGCATGACCGGTAGCAGAGAAGAAGCAGCCGATCTGGCTCAGGAGGCTTTTTTAAAAGCATATGAAAATCTGGAACGGTTTAAACCGGGCAATAAATTTTTTCCATGGCTGTATACAATTGCCGCAAATTTAGCCCGGGACAGCTGGCGTAAACAACAGCGTGCCAACAGCCATGCACAACAAGTCAGTCAGCAGATGGAAAGTTCTCCTGAAGAAACAACATCTGCAGAAGACAGGATTATAGTATCGATGGATAGCAGACGATTAAATATCTGCCTGAATCAATTGCCGCACGACTATCGGGAAGCCTTGATATTGCGTTACCATGAAGGATTGCCTATGGGAGATATCGGCAAGGCTCTTGGGGTTTCCACGAGTGGTGCAAAAATGCGCATCAGCAGAGGTATGGAAAAACTTCGGGCTTTGTTTCAATCGTCTTTTTCAAGCAAAAACCGCTTATCCGAACAGAAACTGGATAATTAAAGAATATGAAAAATATAGTCTTAAAAGAAGATCCTGATATAAATTATCTGACCGGTATGATTGCAAGTCTGCCGGATGAGGAGCCACCGGGTGACTTTATGCAGGCAGTTATGCAGCGAATTACTCCCAAGCCAGTTAGTTTACGGCGGCGATTATGGCGTCTTCTGATGACTCCCTTTACCCTTGTTACCATTCGTCCTCTGTATGCAGCCGGTACCATGTTGTTAGTGATAGGACTTCTTTTTGTATTTAAAACAGTCTGGATGTCTGGTAATAGTTTTCAGCATACTGCAAGCTTAAAAAACCCCAACTCCAGAATGGTCAACTTTATTCTTGATTATCCGTCGGCAAAAAAGGCAGCCGTCATTGGTTCATTCAATCACTGGCAGCCAGAACAATATCAAATGCATCGCAATCCTGCCGATGGCACCTGGCAGATTACCGTAGAGCTGCAGCCAGGCCGCCACTCTTATGCGTTTGTTATTGATAATGCAAAAATTATTGCCGACCCACGCTCATTGTGGGAGCAGGACGACGGATTTGGAACCCGCAATTCCATTTTAACCATTGATAACGGATATCCGGATGGAAAACGCATTTAGATTTAGATATAGCCTGCTGCTGTTTATCCTGTTATGGCTTGTTGCACCAGGGAATGTTTACGCCGGTGATAACACTGTGCTTGCCGATGAGATTCGCCTGGCAAAGTCGGCAGGTGTTGATGAAGAGAGCGTAAATCGTATTTTAGCTGCAACCCGGCGCCATCCGTTTCAGAATGAAAATAAAGCATATTGGATGTCACAGGTGCGTACAGCCGCTCAGGAAGGTCTTCCTGCTTCACTGTTGATCAACAAGATTGAAGAGGGAGTGGCTAAAAATATTGAGCCGGAAAGAATTAATACGGCTTTGGCACAGGTATTACAGCAATTGCGTTTTGCCGGCAAACTGATTGAAGGCGAATCTCTTAACAATAAGGATTTTACACCGGCTGAACGGAACCTGATAATTGCCCGGATGAGTGAATTGCTGTCTGCCGGATTGACTCAAACTGAAATGAGACATCTGTATACATCCTGGAAGTCAGTTTCCCAAAAACAAAAACTTGAAGCAATGACTTTTTATGCTGTTGCAAAACAGGCTGGCCTCAGCTCTGAAGAAGCAGGCCGGGTTGCATCTGCTGGTATTGAACATAACCATTTTCACAGCTTTCCTCTTGAGTTATCCATGATGATCAAAGCGGCCAAAGCAAATAAAATTTCAAACCCTGAAATCACTTCCGAAGCCCTTAAAGTTGTAAGCGGTGAGCAAACGGTTCAGGAAGCTCATAGAAAAATGAATATTCACCAGATGTATCCTAATCCAAGCCAGGTATATAGGGATGATCTCAATAATAATGCAGGGCCTTTGGGAAGAAGAGGCGGTGAAAGCCGTTTTGGAATTTCCGGAAACGGAAGCAGTCCCGGAAGTGGGGGCAGTATCGGAGGCGAAAGCAGTTCAGGAAGTTCCGGAAGCGGGGGAAGTATCGGAGGAGGTATCGTTGGTGGTGGCAGTCGTGGTAGCGCTATCGGAGGAGGTGGCCGGGGAAGATGACGTTAAGTTGAGCAGTAAAGGCTTAAGTATTATGAGGACCTTTTAATTTCTCCATCAATTTACCTGCGCAGGGCTTTTGTAGTAAAGCACACTGTATTTGTTTTCCTGTTCAACCGTTACAGTTGATCTTATTGCATAATTTATTTTCTTATCTTTCTTATAACCTGTGGCTTCAATGGTATAAATATTTGAATCATCAGTGGTAATATACTGGGCTATTGCCTCATTACCGGCTCCGGGAAGCGACTGTACGTAGGTTGTAGTTTCATCCGGTCCTGAATCCCTTAATGTTATTACACTGTCAATAATATCCGGGGTAAATCCGGGAATGGCCGCTAAAACCTCTTTTGAGGCTGTTTTAATATTAATTTTGTTGTTTTTCGAATAAATGGTAAGCAGATTAATTATGCCGGTTTTGTTTTTTCCGTCTCCAAACAGGATTTCAGGTGTTATGCCTTTAACAAGAAGCAGTTCCTCCAGTGTGCTGAAATCACTGTTCTTTGATTTGTAAGAATCTGGCAGAGACATATAATAATCACTTTCAGCGCCATTTAACCTGTGCAGCTCATCGGCATCTTTCCAATCCAGTATGGAATCAATTATTGAGTCCGCCTCATTAACCGAAAGGCCGTAGTTTACCAGAAGATTGTTCAATATTATGCGGTTTCCGTCTGACAAAAAATTTATATTAATTTTTCCGGATTCATCAAAAATACGAAAAGAATAAAAACCTTCACCGGCATTGCCCGAATATTCTCTGCCATCTGCTTTGACTACTTCCATGTTTTCCAATATTATTTTCTGGTTTTTATTGGTATTAAGATAAAAAATTTCCAGAATACCTCTTTCTGTTCCAGCCTCTGCAAGTAATTTATTTTCAATATCTTCTTTAAAAGATATAGTCGAATATACTTCGGATCTTACCATCATGGAAAAGGAAAGCACTAACACAGTAAGAAATGTCAGTATCCACAGAACAATAAGAAGAGCGATTCCTTTCTGGGGATTATAAAAAGTTTCGGAGTTTTGCATAATAATCCCTTCTTATGGGCTATCTCCCTGTATCATGCCGATTTTTAACAGTGATCCTCTCGCTCTTAAAGGAATCAGCAAAGAATATTTTTTTGTACCACGGACAAGATTAATTTTGATTTTTTCCGGAATATCAGCTGCATCCTTCAATTGCTCTTCCGGGTGATTTTCATTTAATGCGTTATTGCTAAAATATTCGAAAGAAATTTCATCAAAATCATCAAAAAGCATCGCTTCCCTTTTGACGTTTGAACCGATCACATTTTCCGTAACAAACATAACCCGCTTTCCCGAATCATCGGTTTCTATACGGTAGGAAGCGATAATATATCCCCGCCTGTCATCCCAGACTGAATAGTTTGTTGTAAATTTTAAAGAAGTCTCATTACCTTCGAAATAAAATTTTCTGCCGCTTTCACTGTCATAGGCCAGTGGGATTTGTGACTGAAGCTGGGCATCAACAATGCGCATTGAAGATCTGAGACGTTCCAAAGAGTCCATTTTTTTCTCACCGGCGTTTACACTGCGATATCCCAGCCTTATAGAGCTGCCAGCAATGATAACAATAATCACCAGAATAGATATTGAAATAAGAAGTTCAAGCAAGGTAAAGCCACGGTTATCTCTGCTTTTTACTGTCTTATCCATATAAGCGGCGCCTGTTTTTTCGGCTTTTTAAACAAAATGTCTTCTTTGCGGTTTGCATATGATTATAAAACGGATTCAATTTTATCAACCATTTTTTGCGTACTTAAGGTAAGTGTCTTTTCCTTATTCCCCTTATTCCAAAAGACGGTAAGATCAATTTCCATAAGCTTTACCTTCAGATTCTGTGTTCGTTCGGGCAAAACCTCAAAAATTTTGATATCCATTTTGCAGCCATCATCTGTTGTTTCAGTATACAGCTGCTCTTTCGATAAATCACCATCAAGGATCTGTCGCATTTTTTCTTCAGCCTGCATGGCAGCATCCACAAATTTGCCTGAGGCTGATATCGATCCTAAATTAACTGAAAAAAGCTGTATGATATAAGTAACGGCAATAGCTATGATGGCAAGAGCAACAAGCACTTCAAGCAGAGTAAATCCACGGGAATTCTGCAAAATATTTTTTTTCGCCATATTAATCTTTCGCACAGTTTGAAAAAGGCGGAATATAGCTTATTAGCTCGTAAGCTCATAAGCTCATAAGTTCATAAGTTCATAAGTTGATAAGTTGATAAGCTCATAAGCTGATAAGCTGATAAGCAATATTTTTTAAAAACTTTTTGTTCTATCAATGCAAAAAGGTTTATTCTCATTAAGTTATCAATTTATTAGCTTACGAGCTTATTATCTATCTTATAATTACCGAACCCATAACAGGATCGGTAAGGATATTAAGTTCTTTTTTGTTGTTCCACAAAACTATGGCAGAGCCTCCGGCAGATCCGGCTTTCGAATAAACCAGTCTGTATTTACCTGTGACAAGTTCTCCTGAGAAGGGATCAATTATCTTTATCCGTACATCATCGGGGATATTTCTTCCCTTCCGGCCCTCAATACCGTACCGTTTTGCGTCGATATCTATGTTAATGATTTGTTGCTCATGGTTAATACGTGCAAGAGATCTGGCATATCTCATGGTTGCCATAATTTCTCTTCCCGCAGATTCGATCCTGACCGAAGAAAGACCTCCGGAAAAATAAACCGTAGTCAAACCTAATATCAGCGTAATAAAAAAAAGTACTATTACCAGCTCAAGAAGAGTAAAACCGGACTTTTTCCTCAACGAGGGAAACCTTTGCATTAAACACCTTCTTACACTTTTTGCCGTTTGAAAAGTGGTCTGGAAAAAGATAGCTCATAAGTTAAGAAGCTCATGAGTTCGTGAGTTGATGAGTAGATAAAAGTGATAAGATAAGTTCTTAAGAATCTTATATCCTGCTATTGCAGGAAGGTTGTTCCTTACTTATTGTTTTATCGACTTATGAACTATTTTTCCTTTTGCTTACGAGCTTATCAACTCATGAGCTATTCTAATTTTATATCGGCAGATCGGTAATGCTGAATATACCTACAAGCATCGAAATTACTATAAAACCTATAAAAAGCCCCATTGCCAGAATCATAACCGGTTCCAGAAGGCTAACGAATCGTTTGACGGTTTCACGCAAAGATTTTTCATAAACCACTGCCACCTTCAAAAGCATACCATCAAGCTGGCCGGTATCTTCTCCCACCTTTATCATTGACAAGGCAAGTGGCGGTAGTACTTTTGCTTCTGAAAGAGGTCCGGCAATTCCTTTCCCTTCCTTTGCTCCCTTTGAAACGGCGCCAAGAGCTGTGGAAATCACCTGATTTCCTATAACTTCTTTTGCATTATTTAGTGCCTGAATCAGTGGCACACCACTTTTAAGAAGCATTCCAAGAGTCCGGCAGAATCTTTCCGTTTCAAGCTTGCCGATCAGCTCTCCTATAAACCTGATCTTTATTGAATCCCAATGATACCTTCCCTTGGGAGTTGTTATATAATATTTAATTCCTGTCAATCCGGCAATAAAGGCGCCGAGAAGAGCCCACCATGATTCTTTAAGGCCATTACTTACGGAAATAAGAATCCTGGTAGGTAAAGGCAGGGCACCGCCAAGTTCCGTAAATATTGCAGAAAATTTTGGAAGAACAAAAGTCATAAGGATAACAAGTGTAATACCGCCTGTGATAACCAGAATAGCAGGATAAATCATTGCCGAAATAATGTGTTCCCTTAATTCTCTTGATGATTCCAGAAAATCACTGAGTTGTTCCAGCACTATATGCAATACTCCGCTTGCTTCGCCGGCTCTTATCATATTTATGTATAATCTCGGGAATACCTTTGGATGTTTCAGGAGAGCGTCTGAAAAAGAACTTCCTTCCCTGACGGATTTTTGCAGAGACTCCACAATTGTTTTCATTCTGCCATTTTCTGTAATTCGCGAGAGAATATGAAGGCTTTTATCAAGCGGCAGCCCGGCATTCAGAAGAACTGATAATTGAGCGGTAAAAGCATGGATTTCGGCTTTAGAAAAGCTAAAACCGGTCTTTGCAGTAAAACTTTCTTTCTTTGCAGTTACTTTTAAAGGTATAACATCGGTTAGCTTAAGCCTTTCAGTTGCGCTCTTTTCATCAGCGGCCTCTATAACGCCTTCAAGAATATCTCCGCTTCTTGTCGAAGCCCGGTAAGAAAAAACCGTCAATTAACCTCCTGTGTTACTCTGAATATCTCGCTAAGGGTTGTAACTCCCTCTTTGACTTTTTCAATTCCGTCTTCAAGCAAAATTCTCATACCATTTTTCCTGGCTGTCTGCCTGATAAGGTTTGAATCGGCATCCTTTAATATCATATTGCGTATATTTTCATCAACATAGAGCAATTCGAAAATTCCCGTTCTGCCGAAATAACCTGTAAAAGAACATTTTTCACAACCTTTCCCCCGGTACAGTACAACATTTTCTGCTATGCCCAGGCGAACAAGGTCTTTACTGTCAGGAACAAGATTGTCAATTTCTTTACAATCAGGGCAAATAACCCTTACAAGTCTTAAAGCAAGAACCCCTGCTATTGTGGATGAAATTAAAAAATTCTCGACTCCGATGTCTATAAGTCTTGTTATGGCGCTGGGCGCATCGTTTGTATGAAGTGTGGAAAAAACAAGATGCCCGGTAAGAGCTGATTGCATGGCAATTTCGGCTGTCTCCAGATCCCTTATTTCACCGATCATGATAATATCAGGATCCTGCCTTACAATATGCCTCAAAATATTTGGAAAATTTAATCCTATCTGTGGTTTGACCTGAATCTGGTTGATCCCTTTCAGCTGATACTCTATAGGATCTTCAACCGTAATTATCTTTTTATCAGGTGAATTGATTTTATCCAATGCGCCATAAAGGGTAGTGGTTTTGCCGCTTCCTGTAGGACCGGTTACTAAGATAATGCCGTTTGGCCTTTCGATAAGTTTATTGAAAACCGAAAGGATATCAGCCGGAAATCCCAGCAGGTTTAAATCAATCACTATGCCTTCCTGATCAAGTATTCTCATAACCACACTTTCACCATAAAGCACAGGAATAGTTGACACCCTCAAATCGATTTCCTTTTTGCCGAACATCATCTTTATTCTGCCGTCCTGCGGAAGCCTCCTTTCGGCTATGTTCATTTTTGACATTATTTTTATTCGTGAAACAACAGCAGCCTGCAGCTTTTTCGGTACGGATTCAATATCATGTAAAACCCCATCAATCCTGTAACGGACTTTCAGCTCATCCTCAAAAGGTTCAATATGTATGTCGCTTGATCTGCTTTCAACAGCCCGTGTAATAAAAAGATTTACAAGCCTTATAATTGGTGCTTCGGAAGCCAGATCTTTGAGATGACCAATATCCTCATCATCATCTTCCACAAATTGAACATTGTCATCATCAATGTTTTCAATAATATGACTGATATCCTGAGACTCCTGGCCATAGAATTTAGCAATGTAGTCATCTATCATCTTGCTGTCCGCCTCACAAACGATTACATTTGCAGCAACAGCCACACGGAGAGCATCTATAACGGCAATATCTTTAGGGTTTGCCATAACAACTGTCAGAGAGTTGTCCTTCAAACCCATAGGCACAATCTTATTCTCCCGGATAAAACGCGAAGACACCCCGTCTATTATGAAGGGCACTTTTGGAAAACCTTCGATTTTCAAGGGATAGTTCATTTTATTGGTTCAATGCCTTTTTTCCCGACAGAATTTTTACCGGCGCCGATATTCTTCATCAACTCCTGCTTGTTTATTCCTCCCTTGCCTTCTTCGACAAATTTATCGACAATACCGCTGGTAAGAGATTTAGCCTCGTTCTGATTCTTTACCACATGAGGTGTAAGAAGTATTATTAGCTCTGTTCTCTTGTTAGTATCATTTGTGCCGCCGAAAAGAAAACCCAAAATCGGGATCTTGACCAGCCATGGAATGCCCGTCCTTGACTTTGATTTATCTTCTCTTATAAGACCGCCAATTATAATCGTGTGCCCATCCTGCACAACAAGATTCGTTGAAACTTCCGTCTTATTAATGAGAATATCTTCATTACTTGTGACTGTATCCGCAGAAGAGAGAGATGAAAAAGATGAGACTTCCTGCTTGATTTCAAGAGAAACCAACCCGCTGTCATTTACCTGAGGTTTTACCTTAAGAATGATGCCGATATCTTTATACTGAATGGTTTGTTGAGCAGCTTGTGTTGACGTGGCGAGTGTCGACGATGTAACAATCGGCACCTGCTGCCCTACCTGAATAGTCGCTTCCCGGTTATCGGATACGAGAATATGGGGAGCGGCAAGCAGTTTTCCCCTGGACTGGCTTTCCAGAGCAGTAACTACTGCTCTCACTGCATCTCCCGAATCTGTACCGATAAATCTTAACCCTGTGCTGGAAGTCGCTGAAGTAAGGCCGTTTGCGTTGAATGTTATATTTGCGGGGGAACCTCCAAAATTTTTGGTATTAATAGCCCAGGCCAATCCAAGGCTTAAGTCGTCCTTTAAATCGATCTGGGCAATCATGCCTTCTATCATAACCTGTCTTGGCACAAGATCTATTTTTGCAATCGCATCTTTTATGATCTCATAATCTTCAGGAGTCGAAAGAATGATAATTGCATTAAGCGTTTCATCTGAGTATATCCGGGTAATGCCGGAAACCAAAGCCTCTTTGCCATCGCCGGATTTTATAGAAACCTGTTTAGTTGTTTCGGTAGTTTTTTTTGTCTGTGAAGATGAAACTGTTACTCCTTTTTCCTTTGAAGCGGCCTTTTCGCCGAGAAATATCTGCTGAAGCTGAATTTCTATATCTTTTGCCTTGCCGTTTTGAACCGGATAAACAAAAACCTGCGGCCCCTTTTTTCTCTGCAGCTCATTATCAAAAATTTCCACAAGTTTGAGAAGACGTTTTACGTTAGCATCTGTATCTGCAATGATAATCTGGTTGCTCATGGGAACATCTATGATAGCGGCATTTTCTGATAAAAACGGTTTCAAAAGCTCCACCAGATCCGATGACTGCATGTAACGGACAGGCACTACCTGAAGAAGCGCCTTGCCCTCCAGAGAAACACTGTTTGAATCTCTTCCGATCTGTACATCGGAAAGCTCTTTCGAAATATCATTTATCAGTACAATACGATAAAGGCCTGATTCTTCAACAACAGCAATACCGTTTAGTCTTAAAATGACCTCCATGAGCGGAAGAACATTATTCTGTGCAACAGGAGCTATTGACCTGAAAGTAACCCGGCCCTTAACACGAGGATCAACTATATAATTGACCTTTAACACCTGCCCGAAAATTGTTTGAATAACCTCATAGACATCGGCATCGTCAAAATTAAGGACAACACTGCCTCTGGAAATAGCAGGCTTTTTTTGAACGGAAGGAATTATAGCCGTTTGTTCCTGAGGCTGCGCTATAGGATTTACGCCTTGTTCGGGCGGCTGTCCGACAGGCAGGGCAACTTGCCCGGATGGCTGACTGGAAGTATTGGCGTCTTGTTTCGATGATTGTTCCGGGACGGCAGCTTGTTCCGATGGTTGTTCGGCAGTATTGCTAACTTGCTTTATTGGCTGTTCGGAAGGAGCGGCAATAACTCCCGGCGGAGAGGCTTCCTCAGCAGATACGGATTGCGGGAAAAAGTGAAAAAGCGCAAATACAAACATCACAATCAAGAAGGCGCATGGTAATTTGGATAAAAAATTATTCGGGTTAGCTTTCAAAATTAATTTAAAACCCTTTTTATAAATAATATTTAAGTTGTTATAGCTGTTATTCCCAACTAAAAACATCCTTATCTTCTCCATCACCTCCGGGAGCATCATCTCTTCCATATGTAAAAAGATCATAATCCCCATGAGTACCCGGACTAATGTAATGATATGGTTTGCCCCATGGATCATCCGGGATGCCTTTTTTAGGATAAGGACCGTCCCACTTTTCATTACCCGGATTTTCTATCAATGCTTTCAGTCCTTCCTGTGTTGTTGGGTATCTGTCTACATCAAGTCTGAAAAGATCCAGGGCTTGGCCTAAAAGCTCAATCTGAGCCTTGGCTGAAGATTGTTTTCCCTTCCCGACTTTGGAAAAAAGCCTTGGCCCTACAAGCGATGCAAGAAGAGCAATCATAACCATAACCACAAGCATTTCCACCAAAGTGAACCCGTTTTTGGATTTTATAATTGATAATTTGCTGAATATACCGGCCCGTGATCGGGACTTTTTCATAATACCTCCATTCACATATTAACACTCAGGCCTAAACTAAAGTGCCTGCTTCAGGCTGATTTATTTTAGATTTTAAAGAAGCACTGAGCAAGCTCTCGTATTGCAAACTTCTTCATGCTAAATTAAAGGTGAATGTTTTCAAATTATATTAATAAGAAAATACATTTAGTTAAGTGATACTTTTTTTTATAACCTGATGGCTTTATAAATGGTACAGGGCAATCAGGAAATATAAAATAATAGTAAACATACAGAAGCTCTTTTTTATATATCAGTTTGAATGAATCGGCAATCCTTAAGTTTAAAATAATAAAGCCGGCAATTTTCTTTTATATCTTAAACTTTCCTATTATAAAGCCTTTTTTATTGATAATGCATTCTGCATAATGATATCATAATACTAAAGGGTAGCTTTTGGCTGTTTGGTTTCTGCTGTTTGGTATTCGATTATTTAAAGAGAATTATATTGGAAATTACAAAAAAATATTATCGGATTGACAGAAAAAACATATCTTTTCTGAAATTTATTTTTGAGGCATATGACGGTATCGCCATAATTACTACCATAGAGCGGTTTAATGGAATTGTGATGTTTCGCATTCCTCCAGGCTGTGAAAATGATGTTGATACGGTGTTGCAGGATCTTAAAAAACATATTTGGATTGAAGAATATGAAATCCCCATTAATTCCCCTTTGGCAAAGGCGGAAGTAAAAGAAAGTTAAAACAATAAGAAACGAATGAAAAAAAAATCCCTGTATATTAATACTTTCGGCTGCCAGATGAATGTTTATGATTCGCAGCAGATAATAAGTCAATTGAATCCTATAGGATATGAAGTGTCTGAATCTTTGGATGAGGCTGATCTTATTATAGTAAATACATGTGCTATAAGAGAAAAAGCACAGCAGAAAGCCTTCAGCTTTTTTGGCCGTCTTGCTGTTCTGAAAAGAAAAAAGCCGGGCCTTATTATTTGTGCCGGAGGTTGTGTGGCACAACAGGAAGGCAAAAGAATCCTTGAGCGTTTTTCATATATTGACCTTGTTTTTGGCACACATGCCCTGAAAAGGTTGCCGGAACATATCATAAACATTTCAAAAAAAAGATGCAGAATATCAGATGTTGAGATGACTGACGAGATTCTGGAGTTTCCATCCGTTGCTTCCCAGGTAACTAATAACATAGTAACACGATTTGTAACTATCATGCGCGGATGTGACAATTACTGTACTTATTGTGTGGTTCCCCATGTGAGGGGCCCTGAAATAAGCAGAAAACCGGAACATATCATAGATGAAATCAGAAAGCTTGTTGACAGCGGCGTGCAGGAAGTTACTCTTTTAGGCCAGAATGTGAATAGCTACGGGATAAAAGAAGGCCTTTGCTCTTTTCCCGAACTCCTCAGGCTTGTCAGTGAAACAGAAGGTCTTTTCAGAATCCGTTTTACTACTTCTCATCCCAAGGATCTTTCACAGGAGCTTGTATTTGCCTTCAGGGATCTGGATAAATTATGCAATCATATACATCTTCCGGTTCAATCTGGTTCAAATAACATATTAAAAAGAATGAACAGAAAATATACAAGAGAGCTTTATCTTGAAAAGATTGATAAGCTGAGAAAAATTTCGCCTGATATCGCAATTACATCGGATGTTATTGTTGGTTTTCCGGGAGAAACGGAAGACGATTTTAAAGCCACTCTTGATCTTGTTAAAGAAGTGGAATTTGACAGCCTCTTCACATTCGAGTATTCTGACAGAATAAAAGCACCTGCTGCAAAATTTTCAGATAAAATTTCGGATGATATAAAAAACGGAAGACTCAGGGAGCTTTTGGAACTTCAGGAATATTATACTACAAAGAAGCACCGGGCTCTTGTCGGATCGAATGAACTTATACTTGTTGACGGATTCAGCAAAAAACAGGATGTTGCGAGTGACCGGAAAGGATCTGAGGGTATATACTGGTCCGGAAGAACATCCACAAATAAAATTGTAAATTTTACGTCCGGAGATTTTTTTCTAAAAGATGATATTTCCATAGGTAAAAAAATAAATGTTAAGATTGAAAAAGCATTTTTACATTCTCTTTTGGGAAAACCGGTTAATTTAATACCAAAGCCATCCAAGAAAAAGGAGGAAACTCATGCTGCTTAAAGTAAATATTGCAGGACTGGCTATGGATCCGGTATCAAACACGCCGATAATCATATTGAAATCGGATGATGGGGAGCATGCTGTTCCCATCTGGATAGGGCTGCTTGAAGCAACATCAATAGCTTCGGCACTTCAGAAGGTCAAGTTTGAGCGTCCGATGACACACGATCTTTTTAAAAATTTTGTCGAGCTTGTGAATGTAAAAGTATCCAGAATTGAAGTATATGATTTGATAGCAAACACATATTATGCCAGGATACATTTTACTTCCGGTACGGGACATTTTGATATGGATTCCCGCCCAAGCGATGCGATAGCAATAGCTCTTCGCTTTGATGCTCCGATTTTTCTGGATGATAAGGTTATTGAAAAATCGAAAGGAATTGAAGACAAGCCGGAAATGGTGGATACGAGCGAGGAAGGCAAAATGTGGGCTGATTATCTTGAGAATCTTTCTCCCGATGATTTTGGCAAATTCAAGGTCTGATTCAGGCTAAGGAATATAAGGAGAAAAAATGATAGATCTTCATACCCATACATTTTTCAGTGACGGTGTTTTGATTCCTTCCGAACTTGCCAGAAGGGCTGAGGATGCAGGACTAAAAGGCATAGCATTCACCGATCACGGGGATTCTTCAAATATAGATTATGTTGTTCCAAGGATTGTTTCCGTTGCAACCGATCTCAACAGATTCATGAGTATTAAGGTTGTTCCGGGAATTGAGCTTACCCATGTACCTCCTCAGTTGATACCGGAATGTGCAAGAAGAGCGCGAAGCCTGGGAGCAAAAATAATAGTTGTTCACGGAGAAACGATAGTTGAGCCCGTTGCTCCGGGTACGAACAGGGCCGCTCTTGATTCGGATATAAATATTCTTGCCCATCCGGGACTTATTACGGAAGAAGAAGTCCTGATGGCAAAAGAAAGAGGAATACTTCTTGAAATATCTGCCCGCAAGGGACACAGCCTTACAAATGGTCATGTCGCCAAACTTGCCCTGCGAACAGGCGCAAAGCTTGTAATAAATACCGATACTCATGAGCCTTCGGATTTGATAGGCAGGAAACAGGCCATAAAAGTAGTTTGCGGCGCAGGTTTGACCGAAAATGATTTCAACATAATGCAGCAAAACGCATCGGTGTTTTTATAATCATAATTAACGCGAATAGCGATTGGCGGAAATCGAAGTGCGTTATGCGTTGTTCGATATTCGATTATCGCTATTTATTTTTGGTTACATTTTATGCCATTTCAGATTCAACGAAAAAACACGCGACAGGTATCTGTCGGCGGCGTTAAAGTAGGTGGAATGTCGCCGGTTTCGGTGCAGTCCATGACAAATACTTTCACATCCGATATTAAAGCAACAGTCGCCCAGATAAAACGTCTTGAACAGGCCGGCTGTGAGATAGTAAGGGTTGCGGTTCCGGACAAGGAATCCGCTGCTGCGATTTCATCAATTAAAAAGCGTATTTCAATCCCTTTAATAGCCGACATACATTTTGATTATCAACTTGCTGTTGCTTCTGCAGAAGCCGGAGCAGACGGCTTGAGACTAAATCCGGGCAATATCGGAGGAACGAAAAAAATACAAAAGGTTGTTGACTGTGCAAAAAAATATAATATACCGATCAGAATCGGGGTAAATGCCGGATCACTTGAAAAAGATCTTCTCAAAAAATATAACGGCGCAACTCCCGGTGCAATGGTTGAAAGCGCAATCCGTAATATTGAGATATTAAGATCGCTGGATTTTCATGAAATAAAAATTTCAATCAAGGCATCGGATGTATTTCGTACTGTACAAGCATACAGGCTTCTTTCTCAAAAAACCGATTTTCCTCTTCATGTGGGGGTTACAGAAGCCGGAGCCCTTTTTCCCGGCCTTGTCAAATCATCGCTTGGAATCGGAATGCTTCTTGCCGAAGGCATTGGAGATACAATCAGGGTCTCTTTAACAAGGGATCCCGTGGAAGAGATAAGGGCAGGATATGAAATCTTAAAGGCACTTGAAATAAGAAAACGGGGGCCGGAGATTATATCATGTCCAACCTGTGGCCGATGCAATATAAACCTTTTTGAAATTGTTGAACGTGTTGAAAAAGAACTTTTATTAAGTACCAGCAGTATAAAAATTGCTGTTATGGGATGTGTCGTTAATGGTCCCGGAGAGGCTAAAGAGGCTGATATCGGGGTTGCCGGAGGTAACGGAACGGGCATTCTTTTTAAAAAGGGTAGGGTAGTAAAGAAATTTCCGCAACAAATGCTTGTAGATGTTCTTCTCGAAGAAGTAGCAAAAGCATCGGAAAGAATAAAGTAAAATGTAAATACTGAATATGGAATATCAGACATCAAATATCAAAAAATTGAAAGGGCGACATGGAAAAAGAGGAAAAAACCGCAATAACACCTACAAGGCAGGAAGATTATTCAGAATGGTATCAGCAGGCGGTTAAAGTATCCGATATGGCGGAAAGGTCTCCCGTCAGAGGATGTATGGTCATAAAACCCTGGGGTTATTCACTTTGGGAAAATATAGTACGTGAACTTGATGATATGTTTAAGGATACGGGTGTAAAAAACGCCTATTTTCCTCTTTTTATTCCTCTTGGTTTTCTTGAGAAAGAAGCCGCTCACGTTGAGGGTTTTGCAAAAGAATGTGCTGTCGTAACTCATCACAGGCTTGAAAAGAATAGTGAGGGGAGGCTTGTTCCTGCCGGGCCTTTAACCGAGCCTTTGGTTGTGCGTCCGACTTCGGAGACTATTATAGGCGATGCCTTTTCAAACTGGGTAAGCAGTTACAGAGATCTCCCGCTAATTATCAACCAGTGGGCCAATGTTGTAAGGTGGGAGATGAGAACCCGTATTTTTTTGAGAACAAGCGAGTTTTTATGGCAGGAAGGCCATACTGCCCACGCTAGTGAAAAAGAAGCCATGGAAAGAACAAAATTGATGCTTGATATATATGCAAAGCTTGCTGAAGAATATCTTGCAATTCCTGTAATAAAGGGCAGAAAGACGGAAGCAGAGAAATTTCCCGGAGCTGTTGAAACCTTTAGTATAGAAGCAATGATGCATGACAGAAAAGGGCTTCAGGCCGGAACTTCTCATTTTCTCGGACAGAATTTTGCAAAAGCATCTGAAATAAAATTTCAGTCTTTTGAAGAAAAGGAAGAATATGCATGGACAACATCATGGGGAGTTTCAACTCGTCTTATAGGCGGGATAATAATGACTCACGGGGATGATAACGGAGTAATTCTTCCTCCGAGAGTGGCCTCATCACATGTTGTTCTTATTCCGATTTACAGATCCCCTGATGATAAACCGAAAGTAATGGAATATGTTGAAAAACTTGGTCTTGAATTGAAAGACCTTTTTTATCATCACCGCAAAATACGTGTGGAAATTGATGACAGGGATATCGGAGGCGCAAGAGGCTGGGACTGGATTAAAAAAGGAATACCCTTAAGAGTTGAAATAGGCCCGAGAGATATTGCCAAAGATTCGGTTTTTATCGGAAGAAGAGATAAATCGCACAGGGAAAAAATCTCAATGAAGCGGGATCAGTTTTTAAAAGAAATTATAAATATTCTAGATGATATCCAAAATAACCTTTATGAAAATGCTCTTTCTTTTAAGAAACAAAACACTGTCGCGGTAGACGGAGGCATTGAGTTTTATGAATATTTTACTCCTCTTAACAGGTATAAACCGGAAATTCACGGTGGTTTTGCTTTTTCTCACTGGTGCGGCGCAACAGAATGTGAGGCTAAAATCAAAGAAGATTTGAGTGTGACAATAAGATGTATCCCTCTTGATCAGGAATCTGAAAAAGGCAAATGCGTTTGTTGCGGCAGGCCCGGTAACGGACGTGTTTTATTTGCAAAAGCATATTAAGGGGAAAATAGCTCATGAGTTGGTAAGTTCATAAGCTCATAAGAGCTGCAAGGAAAGAATAGTTCATAAGTTTGTAAGTTCGTGAGAAAGGGAATGTATGATCTCAGGATCGGCATATAACAGATGATCAGAATTACGGATATAATTGACAAAGTTACCGAGCATAATCCGGATGCTGATATCGATATAATCGACCGTGCCTATGTTTATTCAGCAAGAGTTCATGATGGTCAGGTGCGTTTGTCAGGTGAGCCTTATCTTTCTCATCCTCTTGAGGTGGCAGGAATTCTTGCCGAGATGAAGCTTGATGTTATCAGTATTGCTGCGGGATTGTTGCACGATGTTATCGAAGATACTCATGCAACCAGTGAAGAGATAAAAGAGATTTTCGGAGAAAATGTCTTACACATTGTTTCGGGTGTAACAAAACTCAGTAAAATTCCGTTCAGCGATTCACATGTCCGCGAAGCTGAAAGTATAAGAAAAATGCTTCTTGCTATGGCAGACGATATAAGGGTAGTTCTGATAAAACTTGCCGACCGTCTCCACAATATGAGAACTCTTCAGTATCAAACCGAAGAAAAAAGAAAAAAAATAGCTCAGGAAACCCTGGATATATACACTCCGATTGCTGCCCGTCTTGGTATATACTGGATAAAGCAGGAGCTTGAAAATATTGCATTTATGAATATTTTCCCGGATGAATATTCGAACATAGAAAAACTGGTCAGTAAAGACAAGGAAGACCGTGAAAAATATGTTGAAACCGTCAAGGAATACATCCGGAAAACAATGGATGAAAATAATATAAAGTGTGAGGTCCTGGGCAGATACAAGAATTACTACAGTATATACCAGAAGATGGTTAACCAGAATCTCACATTTGATCAGATTTATGATATTATTGCATTCAGAATAATTTTGGATTCTGTGCCACAATGCTATGAAGCTCTGGGACTTGTGCATGCATTATGGAAACCAATAGCGCATAAGTTTAAAGACTATATAGGCTTTCCAAAACCGAATATGTACCAGTCGTTGCATACAACCGTAATAGGTCCGATAGGCGAACGTATTGAAATACAGATCAGAACCTGGGAAATGGATGGTATTGCCAGGTCCGGTATTGCAGCGCATTGGAGTTACAAAGAGGGAAAGCGTATTGATGAGAACATAAGTAAAAAATTTTCATGGATACAAAACCTTGTAGATAACCATAAGGAAACCAAGGACCCGGTTGAATTTTTAGAAAATGTCCGTATAGATCTATATCCGGATGAAGTTTATGTATTTACCCCTAAAGGAGCCATCAAATCTCTTCCCAAAGGTGCAACCCCTGTTGATTTCGCCTATCTTATACATACCGAAGTCGGGAATCAGTGTTCAGGAGCAAAAGTAAACGGGCGAATGGTTCCGTTAAGTTATGAACTTCAAACAGGTAATATTGTCGATATAATAACATCCAAAGGCCATAACCCAAGCAAAGACTGGCTTAAATTTGTAAAGACGGTAAAAGCAAGGGGAAGAATTAGGCAATGGATTAAAACCCAGGAAAAAGACCGCAGCGTAACCCTTGGGCGTGAAATATGTGAAAAGGCTTTCAGAAAGGAGCGTTTGAACTTTACCGCTCTTATGAAAACGGAAGAGATGGCCAAAGTCGTTGATCAGCTTGGCTTTAAAACTCTTGATGATTTGATTGCAAGTGTTGGCTACGGAAAAACCACCCCGCTTCAGATCGTGAGAAAATTTGTATCCAAGCCGGAGGCAGAAAATGACGGATCAATATTAGATAAATTAATAGGCCGGGTTAAAAAGAAAAAACAAACATCCGGTGTTGTTGTCAAGGGATTTGATGATATTCTGATCAAATTCGGAAAATGCTGTCAGCCGGTACCGGGTGATCCAATAACCGGGTATATTACTCAGGGTTATGGAGTTACCGTACACAGGACTATTTGCCCTAATGCTCTGGAAATGAATCCTGAAAGGCAGATAGATGTTGAGTGGAATGTGGGTTCATCCGATTTGTATCCGGTTAAAATTCATATTGTTGCTCATGACAGAGTGGGCCTTCTTGCAGATATTGCTTCACTCATAAGCAAAAGCTCATCAAATATATTAAGCGCAAATACAATTACAAAAGAAAATAAGACGGTTGACAGCTTCTTCACGCTTACTATTAAAGATACAGATCATTTGAAAAAAATATTATTGGATTTGAAGAAAATAAAACTCGTTATAGATGCAAAACGGATTAACGAATAGAAAAAGCCTCCTTATATTATGGGGCTTTGACTACAAGGCCTGATTTGATACAGCTTGTGCAAACTACTATTTTTTTAACCATTCCGTTACGAATTGCTCTCACATTCTGAAGATTGGGATTAAATCTTCGGCATGTTACATTATGAGCATGGCTGACATTTTTACCAACCATAGGTTTTTTCCCGCATATTTCACACATTCTGGACATTATTCATTTCTCCTTTGGACAATAAATATTATTTTTTCTAATTGTTATTAAATATCCTTATTTTAAAAGAGGATATGCGCTGATACACCAAAACCGGATGTGTGTAAAGCGTTTTTTTCTATTTTTTTATGGCAGTTTCACATCTGGCTATATATATGATAGCCTGATGGTGAACTCCTGTGTCGGGATATTTGGTAAGAACATTCCTGAAACGATAGAGTGCAGCCTTATAGTATTTTGATTTATAATAAAAAAGGCCTATTCCCAATTCCGATTCCGCAAGAGTTTTATAACAGATGTTAATGCATTCCCGGGTTTTTGTTTCATAAATATTTTTTGGAAACTGTTTGTTTAAACGCATAAAAATTTCAATGGCTTTACGTGCTGTTGCCTGTTGTCTGTCAAAAGTGTCGACCTGTTCAAAATAACATAATCCTGTCTGGAAAATTACATATGGCACCGCTTCGTTGGCAGGATGCAGTTTCTCAAATTCATTATATGCTGCAACCGCTTCATTGTATTGTTTTAACATATAATGGGAGTCTGCTATTTTAAGGTCAGCAAGTACCAGATAATTACTGAAAGGATACCAGTCTTTTATTTTCTGGAAAGACTCTATCGCCCGCTTGTACTCTTTATCCTGAAAAGATACCATTCCTTCATCTGCATACTCCTTGGCGGATTTTTCTTTCTTGGTATCAAGAGTTGCGCATCCGTAACAAGCAAAAGCCATAATACAAAACAGTAAAATTACATGCTGGATTTTATGATTCACTATTTAATACTTTCAATATATTGTTCCGCAGAAAATGCGGCTATTGCAGCATCCCCCACAGCAGTTGAAACCTGGCGCAAAGGAGTTTTCCGCCCGTCGCCTGCGGCGAACACACCCGGAACCGAGGTTTCCATTTTAAAATTTGTTATTATGAATCCATGCTTATCAAGTTCTACGGCATTTTTAATAAAATCTGTATTGGGAAGAATCCCGACCCAAACAAAACATCCGTCAACAGTAAGCTCTTTGGTCTCTTTAGTTTTCAGATTCTGCACAACAATTTTTTCAAGACCATTTGAGCCATGCAAGCCGGTTACAACGGAATCCCATATAAATTCTATTTTGTCATTGGAAAATGCCCGTTCCTGCAAAATTTTTGTTGCTCTCAAGCTGTCTCTTCTGTGAATAAGATATACTTTTGCGGCAAATTTTGTAAGAAAGATACTTTCCTGCACAGCAGTGTCTCCGCCTCCCACTGCCGCTACCGTTTTATTTCTGTAAAACGGCCCGTCGCAGGTGGCGCAGGAAGAAATCCCCCTTCCATAGAAAAGATCTTCTCCCGGTACATCAAGCTTTCTGGGATGAGCTCCGCAAGCTATTATCACAGCATGAGATCTAATCTCTCCATTGTCTGTACTTATTTTTTTAACCTGTTGGGAAAGATCAAGTGAAATTACTTCATTGCTTTCTATTTTAAGACCAAGCCGTTTAGCCTGCTGCACCATCTTATCGACAAGATCCGTTCCGCTTATTCCATCCGGAAAGCCGGGGTAATTTTCTATCCAGTCGGTAATTATTATCTGGCCGCCAGGTACAAGCTTTTCAAAAAGAACAACGTTTAGTTTTGCCCGGACGGCATAAATTCCGGCTGTAAGTCCGGCTGGACCTCCTCCTATTATTACAAGGTCGTAGTCAACTTTTTCCATAATTGTATTTATCTGTTATAGAATGCTGTTTATGGTTTTTTCCAGCTTGGACTTGGCTGTCATGCCGGTGATCTGATCAACAACTTTTCCCTGTTTGAAAATTATAAGGGTAGGGATTGCTTTGATCCCGAATTTTGCCGGAGAAAGTGGATTGTTGTCAATATTGCATTTTGCGAATTTGATTTTGTCACCAAATTCTGTGGCAAGTTCTTCAACTATGGGACCGATTGCTTTACAGGGACCGCACCAGGGAGCCCAAAAATCAACCAGAACCGGTTTTTCCGATTTCATGACTTCCGCCTCAAAACTTTCATCGCTGATTTCAAGAATACCTTCCGACATAATATTTTTCCTTTCATTTAAAAATAAGTAAAAATTAATTTTTTAAACTATACTTCTATGCTTTGGTCTTGTCAACAGTGTCATTTTGAAATAGTGTTTTAATCTGTTTGTATAATCTATTGTTGTAATATTTGCAATGGGGACTTTTACATGGGAAACATAATCCGTATAGGTGCTTTAATATCAGGAGGCGGAACCAATCTCCAGGCTGTTATTGATTCCTGTGAGCTTGGAAAAACAGATGGGAAAATAGTGTTTGCGGGATCTGATAATGCCGGAGCAAAGGGTCTTGAAAGGGCTGCAAAGCACAATATTCCCACATTCGTGGTAGATTACGCTTCCATTATCGGAAATTTTAAAAAAGATCCGGATAAGATGAAACTGCCTGAAGATTTTGACGAAAAGGCTGTTTCTTCCAAGCTGTCCATCTTTTCTGAAGATGAGAATCTGCAAAAGATAAAAACTTTTGTTCGTACAAGGGTAGTTGCAGAAGCCATGCTTCTTGAAAAAATGGAGCCTTATCCTTTTGATCTTCTGATTCTTGCAGGTTTTATGAGAAATCTAACACCATATTTTATTGACAGGATAAATACGGACTCTGAAAATCCGCGTATCATGAACATACATCCTGCCTTACTACCTGCTTTTCCGGGTGTTGACGGGTATGGTGATACATTCCGATACGGAGCGAAAGTAGGCGGGTGTACAGTTCATTTTATAGATTATGGCGAAGATTCCGGTCCTATTATAGGACAGAGGGCGTTTGAAATAAATAAAGATGATACTATCGAATCAATTAAAAAAAAGGGGCTTGCTCTTGAGTGGGAACTCTACCCTGAATGTATTCGGTTGTTTGCACAAAAACGTCTTAAGATTATCAGTGTGATTAATAACAGACAAAACGGAGAAAAATATTCCCGAAAGGTTGTAAAAATTCTTGATCCGTGAGCCCTTCTTTTTCCTCACGGAATCCAGCAATTGCTTGACTTTTTTGCTTTCGGGTCGTAGTTTGAACCAGGTGAAAGATGACTATTGTTTAACAGAATAATCAAGGAGATGATACTATGGCTAAAATGCCCAAAGAAGTTATGGATGTTTTTAATGACATGAAAAGTACTAAAATTCTGGCTACAGCCGGAACCGTTTCAGAAATTAATGCAGTGCCAAAGGGTAGTCTGAGAGCAATAGATGATGAAACAATAGCCTTTGCCGACATATTCGGCGGCAAAACCAATAAAAATCTTGAAATAAACAATAAAGTGGCAGCTCTTGCTCTTGGTGCTGAGCAAGGTGTCGGATATCAGGTAAAAGGGACATTTGAGGGATTTCAGACAAGTGGGGAACTTTTTGATAAATTTTCTGAAAATGCAAAACAAAGAAAGATGAATGTAAAAGCGGTAGGTACTATAAAAGTAGATGAAGTTTACACTGTAGGGGCACCACAGCCAGGAAAAAAGATAGCCTGATAAGAGAAAAATAAGAATGATATATTTGTAAAAGCCGCTATACGATCAAGCCAAACCCGGTAAGCCTGCCCCGACATGCAGTAAGTTGGTGGCAGGCACACTGAATTATCTAAAAACTTCACCTGCTCTCAAGGCAGGGGAAGTACCTTGTAAAATTAATTAATCATGCAGGAGCCAATTGCAAAACTCCCGGGACTGTCATTCCTGCGACGTTTTTCGGGCTGGAATCCGGTTTGTAACTGCCTGAAAACATAGATACCCGATAAGAGCATCCGGGAATGACAAAATGTTTTGCAATTACCTCTTAAATCATAAAATTATTGAGATTTGATCATGGTCAGAATCATTTTGAATCTGCTGATCGCCTTTAAGGCATGAGGTTTGTTTGCCGGCATTATAATCATTTCTCCTTCAGACAATTGATGCGGCTCACCTGAAATTTTAATTTCAGCGTCTCCCTCAATTATCTGAACCACGGCATCAAAAGGAGCACTGTGTTCACTTAATCCCTGATCTTTGTCAAAAGCAAAAATCGTTATGGTGCCGGATTTTTTTTCAAGAAGCGTTTTACTTACAACAGCATTTGCCTGATAATTTATCATTTCATTAATTTTTGATTCCATTTTTTACAGTCCTTTCTCCTCCGGGTTTTAATGCCATTTATAATTTTATAATTTTTACTGTAAGTTATCTGACATAAACATATCGCTGCTATATCTGAAGCCGCCCCAGTGGATATGTTTGGCCACTCGTGCTTCAGGGTTCAGCTTGATATCTTCAAGCACCTTGCCGCGAAAAACCTGATACCCTGTTCTGTCAACAATATATCCGATGTGTTCTTTGGCAAGAGTTTTATCAATATGTTCATCAATAAACCTGTAAGTGTTTTTTATCACTTTTATGACGACATCTTCATCAGCCCACTGGATAAATTGTTCTGCAATGCGTGGGTTCTTCTTTCCTGTGCGGCCCATAATAAGGATATCATAAAACTTGACCGGGTTACGAGTCCAGGCAGCGGTGGGACATTTTAATATACACTCACCGCAGCCGATACATCGCCTTGTGTCACGTTTCACCTTTTCTTTATGAAGACTAAGCGCTCCTGTGACCTGGCTTTTGCAGTTTTTGACACATGCTTCACATCCTATGCAGCGCTTATAATCATATTGAGGTTCCGCCATTCCCACAATCCCGAAATCATTCATGCGCGATTTAATGCAGTCATTTGGGCATCCGGTGAGAGCTACTTTTACATGGTAGTCGTTCGGATAGATTTCCTTTTCGATTCTTTGTGCCAGAGCGGTAGTATTATAGTTGGCAAAAGGGCATACGCGGTTGCCGATACATGCTGCAATATTACGGGTTCCGGCAGACGGATAACCTTTGGAAAGATCTTTTATTGTAACGCCGATATCAATCTCAAGATCCTGCAACAAAGGCATAAGCAGACTATTGACCCTGGAAATACTGCTGTAATCGATACCGGAAATTTCAAAGCCCTGTCTTGTTGTAAGATGTACAATACCGTCTCCGTAGTCTTGTGATATTTTTTTAAGCAGGTCGAAATGTTTTGCTTTCAGACACCCGCCGGGAACACGAATCCGCAACGCGGTTTTGCCTCTTGTCCTGGTAATCCTGTAGGCGTTTTTTACAATCGTTTTTGTGTTTACATCAGAATTTACATCTGGCGCCATTATATTTCTCCTCTTAATCGACCATTTTGAAAGCGTCGTTATAGCGAAAAACCGGACCATCAAGGCAGATGTAGTATTCTCCTATTTTACAATGTCCGCATTTGCCGAGTCCGCATGACATCCGCCGCTCCATGGAAACAATAATTCTTTCTTTGCTTACTCCTCTTTTGATAAATTCAGCGGCAGTAAATTTTATCATGACAGGCGGGCCGATTATGATTACATCCATTTTGTCATATTCCGAAAGCTTGATATCCTTAACATAACCTGTTATAAGTCCTACACATTCTCCATCCCATATGCCGCAGGCGTCATCAACCGTAAGAATCGTTTTAAACCTTTCCTTCCAACGTTTGATATCTTTTCCAAACATTATGGTATCAGGAGTTTTAAAACCAAACAGCAGGTCAAGTTTATCGATCTCATCAGGATTGTGATAATAGTACTCAACTATTGGACGAATAGGGGCTATCCCTGATCCGCCGGCGGCAATAACAAGATGCTGTCCTTTGAATTCTTCCAGGTTAAAACCGTTTCCGTAAGGACCGCGTAAATACAATGTCGATTCCTTATTCAGAAAATGTACTGCCTGGCTGACATTGCCGACATTGCGGATTGTCATATCGATCCAGCCCTGCCCGATTCCGCTTATGGAAATAGGCATTTCTCCGATTCTTGGAATAGATACCATGTAGAACTGTCCCATTACAGGAGCAGTATCCATTTCAATCCGAAAGGTTGATTCAAGACCGGTTTCCCGGTTTATTCCGATTATTTTGTGTGGCTTGGGTGTCAGCGGATTTTTATTCATGATACCGCCTCCGTTATCAATTTGTTGAGTTTGTTTATACAGCCCGAATATGAAATGTATTCCGGGCAATTGTCATCACACCGGCCGCATCCTACACACATATGTTCTCCGAAACGTTTATTATAATCATAAATTTTATGTAAAACCTTAAAGCGCATACGGGAGCCGTTATCTTTTCTGAATGATATCCCTCCAGCCATATCGGTAAAGCCGTCTATATGACACGATGCCCAGGTGCGTCTTCTTTCTCCGGCAAGACTGTTATCATCGTAGAAAATATCACTTGTCGTGTGGCAAGTACATGTTACGCAAGTTGTGTTGCAGCGTCCGCAGGCTATGCAGCGGCTTTTATATTCGTTCCACATATCGTGATTATAAATACCGGCTGGAATTTCATTCGTTTCCGGTACATTTACTTTGATTTTATTTTCCATGACAAACTCAGGCCTGAATTCGACCTGGGGCATATCAGGAGTAATATAGCTTAGAAACTCGTCGTTTTTTATTTCAAGCAAAACATTATCACCGGCTAAACGCACGGCCATATCATAGCCGGAAGTGGTATTGGATTTCATGGATACGCAAAAGCAGTTATCAAAACTTTCTGCACACTCAATCATAACGAATCTGACGCGCTTTCGCAAATCGGTATAATAGGAATCGGGTTCCGGGCCGTTTTTTATATAAATTGTATCCAGACGGCGTATGCCGTTGATGTCGCAGGGGCGAAGAAATACAAGAAACTGCTTTGCTTCAGGACGCGGCTCACGAAATTCTTCTTCCGTAAAATAAAACAGCGTTTGCGTGACAGGAAAAACCGCTTCTTTTGGAGAAAAAGTCGATTTTTCCTTCCAGACGATATCATCAGGCTTTTTAACTTCATCATAGCGAATAAGATCAGTATCTGAAAAACGACCGCGCTTTACAAAGCGTTTGGGGGCAAGAATCGTATAATCTTCAGCCAGCCTGGAAAACAGATTATTAAAGGCTGTGTTTGTAAATTTCCATCCCATGTTTTATTGCTCCTTTCTTTTCTCAAACCTGTTGATACGTTAACAACCGGCATGGAAAAAGTATTTGACTTAAGTCAAGAACATCCTAAATATTTTCTGGTAGAAATTCCAATAAGCGTCTCTTGCAAGCCGCATATTACGAAAGGTTCTTTTAAAAACTTTATGCTTTATTCTTGAATCATTGTCACCACCTTCAAGTTCTCAGATTTATTATACTTTGACAAGAGAAAATACCGGTTGAAAGACTAAACAAAAAGGCAGGACCATTTCTGACCCTGCCTTTTTATAATCAAACTGTTTTAGAATTTATTGAAATAAACAGAATATAAATTAAGTTAATTCGGATAGTTTATCACTTAGCCATCGGCTTGGACCGATGGCTAAATTTTATATATACAATATTTATGATTGGTGATGTGGCATGGAAAATGTGTCAAGTTCCGAATAGCTATTTGAGCATGAAATAATTCCGGCTATATTTTGCTGCAATTGTTTCAATGTCTTGCAATCATCGAAGCAATCAGGAAGATTATTTTTAGATTCGCAGTCCCTGCAAGGACTTTTCTTAAGATGTCCGGTATAGCAATCAAGTGTTTTCAAGCATGAAAAATTCATCATCTCCTCCATTTTATGAGATTAATTTCACAGTAAATATTTCAGGTCCTCTTGTCAGATCTATAATTAATAGCAGGTAAACTCCCGGCTCTGCCGGGAGACTCCCGGAGTTTGACAATTCCGGGATTATGAATTTGACAGGCGTTCATCATACATGATGCTTTTGTAATACCCGAATGCTTTTATCGGGAATCCAGCTTTT
>NZ_JBAMMY010000024.1:0-29066 GCF_051233685.1 Desulfobacterium sp. N47 | reverse complement strand
AGCCAGTTTCAAAACGTCCCATTTAGGCCGATCTCTGCGTTGGGCTCAAATTTTAATCCTCGAAATACTAAATGTATTCCTGTGGTTAAAATTTTCGCCCGCCTTGACCTTGACCAAACTGAAACGTTTTGAAAGTGGCTCGATAGAATAATACACAGCGAAATTGCTTAAGGACTTTGATATTTGCTGTTCACTTTTCGGTATACGGATCTTAAGCCATGAACGATAAACCACATCACCACAAACCTCCGGGGGAAGATAGTAATGCTTCTTCCCTGCGTCTTGTTGCATGGGAGATTACAAGAAATTGCAATCTTGCCTGCATTCATTGCCGTGCTTCCGCATTAAATACTTCCTATACAGGAGAGCTTGATACTAAAGCTTCCTTTAAACTTGTTGATCAAATAGCAGTTGCAGGAAATCCTATAGTTATACTTACAGGGGGAGAGCCTTTGCTAAGGCCCGATATTTTCGATATCGCAGCCTATGGGACAAAAAAAGGCTTGAGAATGGTAATGGCTCCAAACGGTACGCTGATAACAGGCCCTATAGCAAAAAAAATGGTCGATTCCGGGATAAAAAGGATAAGCATAAGTCTGGACGGACCCTCAAAAGAGATTCATGACAGTTTCAGAGGTGTACCGGGCGCTTTTGAGGCAGCTATGCGTGGTATCGGTTTTGCCAAAGATGCAGGGCTTGAATTCCAGATTAATACTACAATCACCGCCCTTAATTTAAAATATATCCCGCAAATCCAAAAGCTTGCTGAAGACCTTGGCGCTGTTGCACACCATATATTTTTGCTTGTCCCAACAGGCAGGGGAAAGTATATCCTCAAACATGAAATTTCAGCCGATGAGTATGAGAAAACTTTAAACTGGTTTTATGATCAGCGGAATAAAACATCTTTGCAGCTTAAAGCAACATGCGCCCCGCATTATTACCGTATTCTAAGGCAAAGATCAAAACAGGAAGGCAAATCAGTCAATTTTGAATCTTTCGGTCTGGATGCAGTTACCAGAGGATGCCTTGGCGGAACAGGTTTTTGTTTTATCTCACATATGGGTATTGTTCAGCCCTGCGGATTTTTAAATGTTAATTGCGGTGATGTTACAAAGAATCCATTTGATACAATATGGAATTCATCTGAAGTCTTTCTTTCTTTAAGAAATTTTGATAAACTTAAAGGAAAATGCGGCATATGTGAATTCAAAAGGGTTTGCGGAGGTTGCCGGGCAAGGGCCTATGAGGCGACCGGTGATTTTATGGCACAGGAACCTCTTTGCAGCTATGAGCCGAAAAAATCGGCAATCAACGAAAAAGGTGAATGATATGAAAATAGAATCTCTCATGGTGCCAGATCCGATTACTATTACCGAAAACTCATCGATCACCGAAGCAATAGATCTGATGAAGGTTAATTCCATCCGGCATTTACCTGTTGTCGGCAAGAATAAAACTCTGAAAGGATTTATTACCCTTTCAGTATTAAAACAGGGTCTTGTGCATACCATGATCGGAGATCTGTCTCTGAACGATTTAATAATAAAAAGCCCTATAACCGTGAGTCCCGACGAAGATATAGAAGTAGCTGCTCAGAAAATATACAATCATAAAATCGGAGGAATGCCGGTTGTTAAAGGAAATAAGCTTGTCGGCATAATAACGGTTACTGATATTTTAGGAGCATTCATAAATATGATGGGCCTGCTAACGTCAAGCTCAAGGATAGATGTAGTGGTTGATGATACCCAGGAGTCTTTCAGGAAAGCTCTCCGCATTATTCAGGAAATGGGAGGCGATATAATAAGTGTAGGGATGACCGCAAACCGTAAAGGATCAAAAAGAACGTATTATTTTCGTCTTTCGGCCTGCGATACGGAAACTATCAGAGGCTCTTTGGAAAAAGAAGGATTCAAAGTGGAAAGCGCTATTGATTAAATAATTTAGACTAATTGATATACCCGTAAAAAGTTATTTTTTGCATTTTTCCCAATATATAAAAAATTCAGCAATGTGGACAGTAATATAATTTGTCTGCACCCCCATACTCCGATAAGTTTTATTTCTTAAATTATGCAAAGGTTTCAGAGTATTTTTTCCCACATATATAGTTCCTGCTAACCTGATTGCCATTTTTTAACTTGACATAATCCAGTTATAACTTGACATAATCCGGCTACAAATAGTATGAATCATACGAATTTTCGAATTATTGTTAATCCTTTTATAAATATCCGGTTTTAACCATGCGCAGATGAAATAATAAACTAAATGCTTAAGTCTTTATAAAACCGTACCGATATTTTTAATTGGGCATATTCTAAATTTAAAAACATATGCAGAACTTTGGGTCAGTTTCAAAATATTTCAGTTTGGTCAAGCTCAAAGCGGGCTAAAATTTTAACCGCAGGAACATATAGAGTATTTCGAGTATAGCACTATGCTTCACTGCGTGCAAAATTTGAGCCCAACACAGCGATCGGCCAAAATGGGGCGTTTTACAATTGGCTTCTTTGAATAACTCTTGTTTGTTATGCCGCAGCACGGGGGAGGGGCAGACGAACAGCAGGAAATTTGAGATATTTGTATATCCATCCCCTTGCCTATTACAGTATTCGGGCAAAACATCAATCATATAATAATTTAATTATTTCAATTGCTTGTAATTACCTGTTTTATTGTGCCTGGCCAAAAACAGAGATTTATTAACCGTACCATATAAACAATTAAACAATATTATGCCTGCGGAATTTTATTATGAAAAATGTTAAAATCAATATGTTGGTTCTCTTAATCATTTCCATTTTATGTTTGTTTCCATCAAACCTTACAGCAGGTGTAATTGTAACAGCCAAAGGGGTAAGCTTCTTTGAACCTGGAAGAGAGGTTATAGCCAGGGAAAAAGCCATTGATGAAGCCAAAAGAGCCGCTCTCGAACAGGCAATCGGCTCGGCTATTGAATCAAGCACAACGGTTGAAAATTTTGTCGTTATAAAAGACCAGATTTTAAGCCGTACAGCCGGATATCTTAAAAATATAAAGGTGACCGAAGAAAAAAAAACAGAAATAGGCACATTTGAAGTTACAATTGAAGCAGATGTTGAAACCTCGGCAATGGTTGAAGACCTCGACAGATTCAAAAAAGTATTAAGCTGGCAGAAAAATCCCCGCATAAGCATTATCACAGATAAAGATATGAAAAACGATTATCTTCCGGCAGCAAAAAAATCTTCCTCCATTCTTGCCGATAAATTAGAACAGGCCGGTTTTACTGTATTTAAATATTCCAGAGAGAAGGAATCTCAGATGGGCCTTTTGATTAGTCTTTCCCTTGAGCTTTCTTCGAACCGGTCTTCATACCAGAATATGGATCTTTTGGTAAATGAAATCAGCTTAAGCGCAAACATATACCGGCCCGATGACGGTGAGATATTAGGCACATCAAGTGCAGTAAAATCTCTTCCCGGAGAAAATAAACTCAAAGTTCTTGATGAAGGAGCAAGATATTGCATCGATTCAATCTGGACGGATCTTCGGAGTAAACTTGTAAAGGTGTGGGAGAAAGAGCTTTACAGCGAAAGAAATATAAACATGATTATTAAAAAAGTTCCTTCGCATGCCAAAGCTCTTGAGATATCAAATGCATTTAAATCCGATGTAAGCGGAATAATTGACATGAACCTTGCAGGTTTCAAAAACGGATGCGCTGAATTTAATATCAAATACAAAGGCTGGCCGGAACAGTTGTTAAATGAGATGCAAATGTCATATTTTAAAAGAAAATATTTTAATCCGGCGGTTGAAAAAGTCGAAGGAAATAAAATAATTATAAAAATGAATAAATAAGCAATCGGAGGCTGGATATGATTAAAAAGGCGATTTATTTTGGACTGATTTTTTTGCTGGCTGGTTTTTTGTTTTCCTGTGCTGCCGGAAAGCAGGATTTCGAAGTCGGCATGAAACTACGCCAGGCCGGAAAAAATAGTGATGCAATTTCCTATCTGGAAAAAGCTATTGCAAATGAACCAAACAATGCAGAGTATAAAAAAGCTTTAGCCGAACTTAAAGAAAGCATTATATCAGATTATATTTCACTGGCATCAAACACCATAAACGCTAAAGGCCCGGTTACTATTACCTCTATAAAGTCAGCTAAGGCAAACCTGGCTAAAGCAAAGGAAATTGATCCAAATAATCCTTCTGTAATAAGGCTTTCGGAACAGCTTGATAAACAGGAAAATTCAATTATATCAAAAACAAAAATTTTATACGAAGAAGCTAAGGCTTCGCTTGCTGCTGAAGAATGGGTTCAGGCAAATACAAGCTTAAGACAGATTCAGGAGATATTACCCAATTATTTGGATTCATCTCAGCTTTTAGAGCAGACATCAAAAGAAGGCTCAGAGGCTTTTTATAACAAAGCAAAGGTTCTTTTTGGCAAAGATGATTTAAAAGGCGCATCAAAAATTCTCAAAGACGCGATTTCCCTGAATCCTAATCACAGCCCTTCCCTGAATCTTTTAGTTTTAATAAAACAAAGGGATAACAAAGAATATTTTGTTGATAAGGGCAGAAAAGCCGTTTCTGACCAGAACTGGGCTGAAGCGCTCAAGTCATATAACAAAGCTTTGGAATATTCTCCAAACGATGAATCCTTAAAATCGCTGATTTCGGTAGTATTAAAAAAACTTGGTACATATTATGTTGAAACTATCAGAAACCAGATGGCGGACGGTTGGTATTACAAGGCTTTTGAAACCTATAATGCAGCATCGAAAAATGTGGCTGATCCCAATGCAACAGAATTCAGAACCATCCGGAATGAACTGTCAGCCCAGGCAAACTCAATGGCAACCAGGTTTAAAGACCAGAAAAAATATGGTACTGCCTGGTTCTGGTACAGTAAGCTTAAGAATATTTCACCTGATTATCCTGAAATATTTGCGAATAATCTTGCCATGGAAGACAAGATAAGGCAAAGAGTCCAAAAATCCATAGCTGTATTTGATTTTTCCAGTCCTTCACAACATAAAGATCCCGGTATCATAGTCGCCAATAATCTCATAACCTACCTGTTCAAAAACGCCAGCGGAGATATCAAGATTCTTGAAAGAGAAAACTTGAAATCAATATTGGAAGAAATGAAACTCGGACAAATCGGTGTTGTTTCCGAACAAACAGCGAAAGAGATGGGACGGGTATATGGCATAGATGTTGCCGTAATGGGAAGCGTCTTATTATACCAGGTGGAAACATCCGTTTCCAACGGCACAAAAACCGCAAGATACCAGATAGGAACAGAAATTCAGGATAATATTGAATACCTGAACTGGGCGACTAAAAATCCCAATCCTACACACGGTCAGCTTGCGTCTGCGCCTCCTGCGAAAATCTCATCGCCGAAATATACTGAAAAAGACTACGCCGTTTCCAATCATAAGAAGGTTGGTTTTGTTCAGCTTTCATTTCGGATTGTTGATGTTAAAACAGGAGAAAACATCCAGGTCAGAACTATAGAACGCAAAGAGACAGTTGAGGACGATACAAGCGCGGGTCTGCCGGAAGCTAATGTTAAATATGATCCTCTCGTAATCCCAACTGATACCGAACTTCTTCAGAAAATGACAGGTGAAGTAGTTGCCGAACTTGGAAGAGAAGCTTTAAAACCTTTAAATAACCTTGAAAAAACATATTTTCAGGATGGCGAGCAGTATTTGAAAAGAAGAGAGAGAATTCAGGCTGCAGAAAGTTTTGTTGATGCGGTTTTCGATGAGAAAATGAAAATGGTTCTAGGGTCTCCTCTTACCATAAAAGCTATGGAAAACCTTGATAATATTTTTCGTAATTATAAAGAAAATTGATGGCCCCATAAAAAAACAATTATCAGAGCTACTTTCAAAACGTTTCAGTTTGGTCAAGGTCAAGGCGGGCGAAAATATTAACCACAGGAATACATTTAGTATTTTGAGGATTAATATTTGAGCCCAACGCAAAAGATCGGCCTGAAGGGACGTTTTGAAACTGGTTTATCAGCCTCAAGGCGGTTTGTTTTGCATTAAGTTTATAGGGAGCAAAATATTGATGAGAAGATTGTGTTGCCTGCTGATTATATCAGCTGTTTTATCGCTTATATCACCTCCTTATTCGTATGCACAGAAAAAGGTTCTGGCGATTTTCAACCTTAGTGCAACGAATATCGAATCTATGGGTTATAACGGAGAAATCCTCCATACCCTTATTTCATCTATTGAAACCGACAAGAGTATCGAACTGATGCCCAGAAGGGAAATAGAAGAAATGCTCTTCAGGTCCGAAATCGTTCTGGATAACTCCGAAGAAGCTGTGATTAAGGCCGGAATAGCGCTTGGAATAAATTTTGTTCTATACGGGGAAGTAACCAAAAAAGGACCTATGATAGTAACCCGCCTTAACCTGATGGATATTGAAGGCAAAACAATTTTGAATACCTGGAATGTTGTTTTTCAGGATCGCGATTCCATTCTTAAAAAAATCCCCAAAATTACTGAAGAGGTAAGTACTGCTCTTTCAAACTGGAAAAGATCATCAGGAGCCTCAACAGTAAATGAGACCCAATTATCTCCATCAATAGATATAGATTACCTTAATGTAGCTAATGAAGGTAATTCGGTCGGCTTGTCATGGAAGACAAGCACACAAAGTTCATCCTTGTCGTATAATGTTTATCGTTCGGAACACAGCGATGGACATTACCAGTTTGTCGGTAAAACATCGGATTGTTTTTTTAAAGACAGCACAATTAATAAAGGACAGTCATATTACTATAAGATTGGAATATTACCTGAAAATCAACCGGAGATAAAAAGCTCTCACATTGCACAGATCCGGAATGCAGGGCAAAGAATCCCGTATCCTCCTCTGGTTATGGGTGCAAAAGGTTATATCAAAAGAGCTGAAATCAAGTTTGTTCCATCTCTTAAAAACGGGCAGGAGTTTTTTAATATTATAAGATATAATTTATACAGGCAAAAAGGTGCAAACGACTGGGAGAACATAAAAACAATTGATTCGAAAAACATGTTTCAAACAGATTCGATTTTTACGGTTATTGACGAAAGCGGCTTAAAAGATGGCACAGATTATACATATGCGCTTTCAAGCACGGATGATTCAAATATTGAAAGTTCTCTTTCCGATCCTGCTTTGGTTTTTATAGCAAAAGCTCCTGTATTATCTCTTGTAACAGACAATCTGTTAAGAAAAATAAATCTTTCCTGGACCTTTGTACAAAATGCTTCCGGTTATTATGTTTACAGAAAAACTGAAAACATATCCTGGGAAAAAATTGCTGATATTGCTGAAAGCATAACAACAAGTTATTCCGATGAAAAAAATATATCCGATGGCAAGCAGTACTTCTATCGTATCTCTGCATATGATGATAAGAAGGAATCAGGCTGCTCGAATGAAGTCAAAGGAAAAACAAAAGACCTTCCCGGTTTTCCCGAAAACCTTCAATCTCAGGTTACCGCAGCTAAATCAGTTACGTTATTATGGGCAGCTATAGAAGACCCTGATATAGGCGGGTATAATATATACAGGGGTGTTGACTGCAATAATATAAAAAAAATTGCTTCGATTAAAAACTACAGGTCAAACACATATCTTGACAAAGGGGATGCTTTAAAACCTCTTGAAGACGGGAAAAATTATATATACTCATATCTTGAAAAAGGTGAAGCCGTAACACCGCTGGAAGACGGGAAAAAATATTTCTATGCCATATCCAGTTTTAACCTTTTTGATGCCGAAGGTCAACGGAGCAATTGTATTATGGCGGAAACAAAATAAAGATCAACATCCGGAATAAAGACGGTCTTGAAAGCGGTCCGGCAGAAACCCAACCCATTGCAAACCCTATAGTAAAATAAACCATAAGCAGTAAATCGTTTATCAATTCAAGCATCTTCAGCAATGCATTTAAGCTGATTTACAACCGCAGAACCAATGTATAGTAGCAATTGTCATAAAATCGGAACGGATTTATGAGAATTGCTATAATATTATAATCCATGCGGTTTGGATTTGCCTATATATCCGGATATTGACTCAGGTTATATGTTGTGAAAAGATTTTCTTTCGACTTAGTTGCTAAGAACCCGGATTGTGATATAGAATTAATTTTTTTGATACCGGCAACTATGACTTTACAACTTAATTATCTGTGACTATATGAAATTTATTAAAAAAATGTTTTTCTGGACCACATTCTGGACAGGAATTCTTTTAATAATCGCTCTTGTTATATCGCTTTTACTTCCTCACATAATAAGTCCCGAATATCTTAAAGCAAAAATAGTCGAGCAGGTCTCTCTCAGGATAGGCTACAAGATAAAACTTCAATATGTTGATATTATGATGTTTCCACGTCTTCACGCTGATATAAAAAATGTAACGCTATCGGCGCCCGGCAATTTTTCAGCAAAAATTAACAACATCAAAGCATATCCTGAAATCTGGCCTCTTTTTACCGGAAATGTTAATATATATAAACTTTATCTTGATGATCCTGCTATAAAAATGGATATCCCTGAAAGACTTTCCGGAGAAAACGGCCTATTTAAATATGATAGTATTCAAAAAGCAGATAAACTGCTACAAGATTTTTTTAAGAGCCGAACACTTGAAAAAACTGATATTATTGTTCAAATCAGAAACGGGAATGTAGCTCTTTATGCAGGAAATCGTCTTTATTTCAATTTCAGAGATATATTTTCCCGCGTTAAGCTGAACCCAAAGCAGATTAAAATAGCATTGGATGCCAAATCAAATATCTGCGATAACATATCAATCAATAGTCAATATTTTTCTTATAAATCAGAAGGTAAAGGAGAAATCAGGTTATTTAATCTGAATCCGAAACTGCTTTTTAATTATTTATACCCTGATTCTGCTTTAAAGGTTGATGATTCCAAAATTGGTATAAAAGTAAATTTATCTAAAAAAGGTCCATCAAATTTCGATTTAAAATTCTATGGCCAGATACCGCTTCTGTTACTTAAAAGAGATAATGAAATTCTTAATTTAAAAAGCAGACAATTTTCCGGCAATATAAATAGTTTCAGAGACAGAATAGCATTTAATGTTGAAAAGCTTGTTATTGATAACACGGAATCAATTTATTCAGCAAAGTATGTTGTAAATCCGCCTGATTCTCCGGTACAGCTTGATCTGGAAGGAAAAAATATAGATATTAAGAAAACGGGAAGAATTGTCCTTTTTCTTACCGGAAATTTACATACATTCCAGTCAATATTTAATGTAATAAAAGAGGGGCATGTTCCGTCTATAAGCATAACAGCAAAAGCCTCCCGGATTTCTGAACTGGAAGATATCAAAAATATATTTATAAAAGGCAGCGCTGTTAACACCAAAATATCCGTGCCCGAACCTTCGCTTGAGCTTTATGAAGTAAAAGGCGATGTAACGGTTTCGGGAGGAACTCTTGAAGCAAAAAACGCAGCAGGAAAACTTGGAAATTCCATCGCGCAAAACGGAACGCTTAAACTTGGTCTTTCGGAAGGTAATGATATATTTTATCTCGATACTTTCGTGCATGCCGATATTTCTCCGCTTCCTTCCATCCTTAAACAAGTTGTTAAAAATAAAAATTTTTTACAGGAATTATATTTAATAAAAAAATGTGAAGGAAAAGCAGCAGGAAAACTTACTATCGATGATAAAGCGGGGTCTTCCTCTACAAAAGTTGATGTTTCAACATTTGAAGTAAAAGGAGTATACGGCCGTTTCTCAAGCCCGGTTACTGTTATCGGAAATAAATTTTATCTGGATGATTCCATCGTTAAATTTACCTTGGCCAATGCGACATCCGGGAAATCTTCCGTTTCAAACCTGACCGCCGGATTCAAATTTGATAAAGATGATGCATTTAAAATTTTATCAGGTAAAACAACTGTAGATTCCAAAGAGATAAATCAAATTATATTACCTTTACAAAGCGCTCAAAGTTCAGACAAACAGTTTAACGTCAGAAACGGAACGATTAACTTAAATAATATTGAAATAAACGGTCCTCTTTTCGCTCCTGCCAAATGGGGCTTAAAAACAGACGGCAAAATAGTGTCTATGATAGTGGATTGCAAACCGGTTTTTAAAGAAGCAATCAATATAACAAGTCTCAAATTCAATGCTTTTCAAAACAATAACTATCTTTATCTGAATGTTACGGATGCTGCCTTAAGAAAAACCATTATCTCGAATCTATCTGCCATATTCGGGTTTGGGAAGGATTACCCATTTAAAATACTATCCGAAAAAGTGACAATGGATGCCAGAGAAATTAATTTATTTACACCATATTTCCAGGCAACCCAAAGTGTTGCCGATAGTATTAATATCCAGAAAGGAACAGCCAGACTATATGGTTTTGATTTAAATGGTCCTCTTTTAAACGCAGATAAATGGCGTTTTTCAACAGCAGGCAAAATTGAAAATATGCTTGTTGATTATAAATCTGTATTTAACGAGCCGCTTAATATAATAACGTTGGGTTTTAATATATCTCAAGGCTATACGGCTAAAGGGTTAAGGCAAAATAAATATAAAATTGATGACGGCTATATTTCATCAGGCAAAAGCCATATAACTGTTGACGGAGATATTGAATTATCAAAAGAAGGATCACGGCTGGATATGAGAGCTTTCTCGGAATCCTTATACTGGTCGGATATCAAAAAACTGATAAATCAGCATGATGCTAAAGCCGGCACTGCCACGGAAAAAACAAAAGCTTCACCTGTTAAAGGAATTATCCGGACACATATTGATAATTTTACATATGATGATTACACCTTAAGCCCGGTTAATGCAGATATCTTATTGGGAGCAAACAAAATAAAAATTGATATTTCAAAAGCCGATATCTGTGGAATTTCATTAAGCGGCATGATTGAAACAAGCCCATCAAAAACGGATTTCAAAATAAAGCCTTTTGCTAAAGATCAGGATATTGCTTCTTTCCTTAAATGCTTTTCGGACAACAAGCACCTTGCAACCGGTATCTTTGATCTTCACGGTAATATTTATTCAAAAGGAGAAGAAAAAGAAATTTCAAACCTGCTGTTTGGAACACTCAAATTCAATGCAGCAAAAGGAAGGGTACATAAGATAAGTTTTTTGTCAAAAATATTTGCCTTACTTAATGTTACTGAAATATTCAGAGGCAAGATTCCTGATCTTATCGGAGAAGGCTTTGCCTACAATACGATCACTATAGAGGGAAAACTTGAAAAAGGAAATTTTGTATTAAGCAAATTTATAATTGACGGTGCTTCAATGGCAATAGTCTGCACCGGTAATATAGACATCAGTAATAACAAAGCTGATCTTATGGTTTTGATTTCTCCATTTAAAACTGTTGATCTGATTGTTAAATATATTCCTGTGGTAAGCCAGATTTTAGGCGGCAATATAATAACTATTCCTTTCAGAGTTCTCGGCAAGATTGAAGACCCTGATGTAATCCCTCTTTCGCCCACAGCAGTTGGAAGCAGCTTATTAAATATGCTGCAAAGAACTATTGCTATTCCTGTTAAAATAATACAGCCTTTAACCTCAGATAAAGACACTGTAAAGAAAGATAAGATAATAAGCGGGCAGTAAGACTTTTAAGCTTTACAGGTTTGTAAACCGGGAAACGAATCAGACAGGATTTATCACATTTATTTTTGAAATATAATACATTGAAATAATTTAAATATATAAATTATTTCTTGGCTTTTTCATATTCTGTTGGTATTAATAATAAACACTTAAATGAGCAGTTCTTTAAAGAATTTTCTTCGATATTGTTATCATTTTTATGTAAGTGGTTTTAAATTTTATCAATTAAGAATTGATGGGCTCGCAAGAAGTTCCTCAATATTTGAGGCTCTGAAGTCTTTTTTTATTTAAGAGCCGCCGGAATGGGTGAATTAAACTTATGAATATAAGCTCTGCTGCCGGGAAACCGGCCGAATCATCTATACTTATTGATGTGCCGAAACTTATCGAGGCTTATTACAAGCAAAAGCCTGATCCTTTAATTGGAGAACAACGGGTTGCTTTTGGGACCTCAGGACATCGTGGCACAGCGTTTAATAAATCTTTTAACGAAGCACATATCCTTGCTGTTACCCAGGCCATTTGCCTTTATCGTAAAAAGGAGCAAATTACAGGGCCTCTTTTTATAGGAAAGGACACGCATGCGCTTTCTGAGCCTGCTTTTATAAGCTCCCTTGAAGTTCTGGCGGCAAACGGCGTGGAAGTAATGATCGAAAAAATGGATGAATATACTCCGACTCCTGTGATTTCCCATGCCATTTTAAACTATAATCAGGGCCGTAAAACCGGATTGGCGGATGGTATAGTTATCACTCCTTCCCATAATCCTCCCGAAGACGGAGGCTTTAAATACAACCCGGCAAACGGAGGGCCGGCAGGCGGAAATATCACGAAATGGATAGAAACTACAGCAAATTCATTTCTGGGAAACGTGGAAAAAAGCGTTAAAAGAATCCCGTTTGAAAAAGCACTGAATTCGGCGACCACGCATTATTATGATTATATCGGAACATACACAGCCGATCTGGAACAGGTTATCGATATGGAAGCTATCCGCAATTCGAAAATAACCATTGGCGTGGATCC
This sequence comes from Desulfobacterium sp. N47, assembly GCF_051233685.1. Classification (NCBI taxonomy): domain Bacteria; kingdom Pseudomonadati; phylum Thermodesulfobacteriota; class Desulfobacteria; order Desulfobacterales; family Desulfobacteriaceae; genus Desulfobacterium; species Desulfobacterium sp. N47. Next base: position 16,376 of record NZ_JBAMMY010000024.1, on the reverse strand, counting down.
TCTGGGCGGAGCCGGTGTTCATTACTGGAATGTTATTGCACAGCGCTATAAAATCAACCTGACAGTAGTAGATGAAACAGTTGATCCGACCTTTAGTTTTATGACCGTGGACTGGGATGGCAAGATACGCATGGATCCATCATCAGCCTATGCCATGCAGCGCCTGATAGGTCTTAAGGACAGATTTCAAATTGCATGCGCCTGCGATACCGACCATGACCGCCACGGGATTGTCACAGGCAATGCCGGATTGCTTCCGCCCAACCATTATCTGGCCGCCTGCGTTTTCTTCCTGTTTCAGAATCGCCCCCGCTGGCCTAAAAATGCGGCTGTTGGTAAAACACTGGTCAGCAGCAGCATGATAGATCGTGTTGCAGCCGGTCTTTCCCGTAAGCTTTATGAAGTTCCGGTTGGATTCAAATGGTTTGTAGATGGTCTGTTGGACGGTTCCCTGGCCTTCGGGTGCGAGGAAAGCGCCGGCGCCTCTTTTGTAAGAATGAACGGCAAAGCATGGTCAACCGATAAGGACGGCATCATAGCTTCTTTGCTTGCTGCTGAAATGACGGCAGTCATGCAGCGCGATCCGGGTGAAATTTACAGCGATTTGACACTCAGGTTCGGTAATCCTGTATATAAACGCATTGATGCGCCTGCTTTGCCTGAGCAAAAAGCCGCCCTTACAAAATTATCTCCCGAACGTTTGAGTATCAAAGAACTGGCAGGAGAAAAAATACAGGCCGCCCTTACAAATGCGCCGGGAAACGGAGCAGCCATCGGCGGTTTAAAGGTTGTTTCAGAAAACGGATGGTTTGCAGCACGTCCTTCCGGCACCGAAAATATCTATAAGATTTATGCCGAAAGCTTTAAGGACAATGACCATCTGAACCGGATTCTGGAGGAAGCCCAGACAATAGTTAACGATGCCATTGGTGCTGCATAGCTAAATAATGCAAGAGTATATAATTACTATTGTTTTTTTGCCAGAATACTTATTATTTCTCCTCCGAATTCTGATCTCTGCCAGTTTTTCATTCCGCTTATTTGGCCAAGTTCAGAAACAGAAACCGGATTATTTATACTTATAGCAGTTATCAGCGCCTTATTAAGCAAGATTCCTGGATCAATATTAAGGTTTCCCGCCTTTTTATTTCTCCAGGTTATGATTGCTTCGATCCGCTGCAAAACAGCCGCAGGGATAGGATTAGCCTTTTTTTTCGGATAAACCGGAAGCATACCTTGTGGTGTCTTCTTAGCCTTGTGTATTATAGAAAGCAGGTCCTTACCGTACATGTCCATTTGCCTTTTGGATAATACATTAGTATTTATAATTTTATTTAAGCTGTCCGGTCGTGTTTCGGCAAGTTTTAATAAGGCAGCATTTCCTATGATTTTAAAAAAAGGGACATCTTTTTTCAATGCTATTTCTTTTCGAAAACCAAGAAGCGCTTCAAGAACAGCAAGGTTTTCAGGCTTAAGCTTTCCTGCTCCCTTGAATTTTAAAAAAAGAGGTTCACCGTTGTTTGCATCCGGCCTTACACTGCATAATATATCGCATTCTTCCTTAACCCAGAATAACCGCCCGATATCATTAAGCTCCTTTTCAAGAATCTCGTAAAGAGGAACAAGATATCTTACATCATCAGCGGCATAGTGTAACATATCGTCAATTAATGGCCTTTTTGACCAGTCTCTTTTCGTGAACTTCTTTTCCAGATAGACATTAAACCGATGCCTGATAACAGCCTCAAGGCCGGTTTCCTTTACCCCAAGAAATCTTGAAGCAAGTTCGGAATCAAAAAGATTATTTATTTCAATATTAAAATCTCTGAAAAGAGAACGGACATCATAATCGGCGCCATGAAAAATTTTTGTAATCTCATTGTCCGCAAAAATGGGTTTGAGAAGTGATAATTCCTTGAGCTTTATTGTATCAATTACGAAGATACAATTTTTTGTTGCAACCTGAAGCAGACAGACTTTTTCGGGAAAGTGGTGCATAGAGTCAGCCTCAAGGTCAAAACCGATTTTTTTTTCTTCTTTAATATTTACCAGCGCATCTTTTAATCCGGATAAAGTTTCAATTATAGTTACAGGTTTAGTCAAACTCAAATTTATTTTCCTTAAAAACTCTCAGACAGGCGCTCACGGCTGCCGGATCGTAGAGAATATTTTCATTTTCCTTAATTTCTTCCAGGGCTTTATCAATTCCCATAGATGGGCGATACGGCCGGTGTGATGCCATAGCCTCTACAACATCTGCCACGCTCAATATCCGTGTTTCAATAAGGATTTCTTCTTCCTTCAGGCCTTTGGGATAACCTGAGCCATTCATCCTTTCATGGTGCTGTAAAATTATCTGTGCAACAGGCCAGGGAAATTCGATATCTTTCAGAATATTATAGCCGGCTTCCGGATGAATCTGAATAAGCTGCATTTCAATATCGCTTAATTTGGAAGGCTTGCTTAAAATATCGGCAGGTACCGACAGCTTGCCAAGATCATGAATTGATCCGGCCATATCGATTCCTTCAATCTTCCGAACCGGAAGATTCATTTCAGTTGCAATAGCTCTGGCCAGAGCAGCCACGCGTCTCTGATGGCCGGCAGTGTAAGGATCCCGGGTTTCTATTGTTAAGGTCATAGCCTGAATGATGCCGCTGGTTGCTTTTTGCAGTTTTTCAAGACTTTCTTTAAGTTTCTCTTCGCTCTTTTTACTTTCTGTAATGTTTATCAACAACCCGCGTGCGCCGATAATTTTATTATCCTGCAAAATAATACGGCCTGATGAACGTACCCATATAATTTCTCCGGTTTTTTTGGTAAGCCTGAATTCAATTGGTGTTCGGTATCCTGATATCTTATTTCTAAACTCTTGCTCAACAATATCAAGATCTTCAGGATAGATAAATTCATAAAAAGAACGACCGATAATTTCCGATGGTTTATATCCCCAAAAGGATTCTACCGGGTTGCTTATATAGGTTACAACTCCTTTATCGTCTGCAAGAAAAAATGCATCATTTATATTTTCAACAAGTTCCCTGAAATTTTCCTCCGATTCACGCAATTCATCATCCTTGCGTTTTTGTTTCTTTTTGAATTCCGCTTCCTTTAAGGCTCTTTGAATCGATGGTACAAGACGTATTAGTCTGTCTTTAAGTACATAATCGGTTGCGCCTCTTTTTAATGATTCAACAGCAATATCCTCACCCAGCGTTCCGGTAACAAATACAAAAGGAGCTTCAGGACAATTTTTCAGGGCAATATCCAAAGCAGAAAGTCCGTCAAAAGAAGGAAGGGTATAATCAGCGAGAATTATATCAACACAACCTTTTTCAATTTCAGAAAGAAAACCTTCTTTTGTATCTGTGCGTATAATTTCGCATTCAATACCGGCATCCGAAAGTATTTCCTCTATAAGCTCAGAATCGTTTGGATTGTCTTCAAGATTTAAAACCAGCAGTTTTTTATTCATGAAATTCTCCTGTCAAATCCATATTATCAAAAAGCGGCTTTATTTTAATGCAGATTATATATCTTCTTTATATTTAATGTATTTCATATTATATTTCAATCTTATTATTTGCTATTTTGTTATTTTATGGGTTTATACGATAGCATGAACAGTATTTTAATCGTGAAGACAGGGGTGGTAATTTGAAAGTAGCGGTATAAACAATACTATTCTCAACTCCTTAAAAAAACTCACAGGTCTTCTTATCATACAAGAGAGACCTGTGAGTTTTTTTATTAATGGATTATTAAATACAGCAGTTGTTTTAGTGTTCGAGTTTTAAACCCCATCCTTCAAACATAAACAGAATACCAAAGCCATACCACATAGTATATATTACATAAAATACGAGAGAAAAAACCACAATACCGGCCTTTTCGGATATCTTTTGCGGAACAACTTTATAATAGTTGTAGGAACACTCAATCGCTTTTTTACTTACGCTTGTTATAATTTTTGCTGCTTTGACTCTTTTCTGTTTAACAAGATCAACTTCCATCATCTTACAGACCGAATGCCAGTTATACATGACATTTTTTTCAGGATAACCATATTTTTCAGAAAGTACATTTCCATTGTTATTAAACATATTATCAGAATCATCAAGGCAGTTTTCCATTATTTTTTTAAAATCACCTTTGATGCTTAACTGGTTTCCGGATACATTTGCTTCAGCTCCTGCCTTAGTGAACAGAAGAGCTGTTTCTTCAGCCTGCTTTTCATTTTTCATTTCAACAACAACAGAAATTGGGTCACCTACAAAGTCGGCAACCTCTTTTTTTAGTTTGGGTATGTAGTAGGCAGAGCCTTTGGATATGGAATTATATAATGAGTCAAGATAATTCAAAGCGTTTTTTCCCTCGAAAATGGGGCAAAACATAATTATCAGAACAATAAAAAATCCGACCAGCATTGCGGCACCGCCAAAAAATTCCTTTTTATCCGCTATCATTTTATATAGCCTCCTCTCCCTTGAGCTTTTTTATATTTTTAAAGAAGATGCCTATTACCCAGACGGCAAAGAACCCGATTACAACAAAAAACGAAATATTTCCAATCATATCTAATATTTTTCCGGTTTCTTTTGATAGTGTAATAAGCTTAATGCCTGCAAGCTTACTTGGAAGAGCAAAAAATCTGTTGGAAAAACCTGCAAGCACGGCCATTGCATAAAAGCCTCTTATTGTTATACCTTTTACTACTTTTGTTGCCATGGCGCCAACCTGTATTCCCAAAAGTGAGCCAAGAAGCATTCCCATTGCAAGAGTGTAGAAAATAAAACCATATATTGCATACTGGCTGATTGCGGCATATCCTGCAGTAAAAATAATCTGGAAAATATCGGTTCCAACAGTTGTAAGAGAAGATACGCCAAGAATATATACAAATACCGGAAAAGTTAAAAATCCACCGCCAACACCCATAATTGCCGCACAAAAACCTACAAGAGCTCCGCTTAAAACAAGAAAGACCCATGATATTTTACGTCCACCCGGAACAAGCCCCTCATCGAAAGTGATCATTGGAGGAATATTGTAAGACTGAAGTTTTTGCGGAAGGCTTCCAATATCTGCTCCTTCAGATTTTCCGCCATGTGCGCTATCTTCTGCACCGGATGATTTTCTGGCCTGAAGAAAATCATAAAGAGAATATGCTCCAAGAATACCAAGCATAAAAACATATATTACAGTGATGAATGCATCACTTAATATAGGATTGATATCGTAAATAACACGGTTTATCACTCCACCGGTTGTTGCACCGATAATTGAGCCGAGGATAAAGATCAACCCCAGGGCTACCGATATATTGCCTAGTTTTCTGTGAAGAACGGAACCCATGATTGCTTTGGCAAAAATATGAAAAAGGTCGGTTCCTACGGCAAGAATACCTTTTATACCCGCGCTCATAAGAGCAGGCGCAATTATAAAGCCTCCGCCCGCCCCGATACATCCTGTTATCAGTCCGGCGCATATACCGATAAGAATTGAGGCCACAAAAATACCCGGTGTGAAAAATGCCGGGCTGTAAGCTGTTTTACCTCCCAGAAATTCCGGGAGTGCTGTTCCAATCTGTTCTGCAAATGCAAAGCCGCCAAAAATTATGGGGATAATAAGTAGCCCCAGAATTACAAGCCTCTTTTTATCTCCCAGTATTACATTTGAGACATCAAGCTCCCATTTTGCGTGGGCTTTTGCGCCCATCATCATAAATTTTCCCCACTCCTTGAAAAAATTCATTTTGCTATTACTCCTTTTTAACTTGTTGTGATAAACCATCTCAATATATTTCAGTATGTTTAAAAACCGGAAAAATTACCTTTGGGATAAAACAACACTGAGGTCAAATTTTAACTTTATTGGGAGCAAGATATATACCATGAGTATTTTTAATTATTGCCGTATCATCAATTCTTTTGAAGATGATCTGTAATCCGGATTTATTCAGGCAGGCATCAAAACGTAAAGATGTGCAATAAAAACAAATTAATCAAGATTGGTATTCATGGTATCAAAATTGCGGTTAATAAAATCGGGAGCAATAAGATAAAAACAAACAAAAATAATTCTCAACAAAGACAGACAAGTTGCTTTGATGAAAAAATGGATTTTTTTAAATAAAACATGTCAATTTTTTTTACAAACTGTAAAGAAATACACCTTGCAAATTAATGCCTGAAAACAATATCCGGGTCTTATTGCAAACTGAAACGGATATCAACAGATGCATTTTGGAATCGAAAATAATCATTTTACTTCAAAAAATTTTAAATACATAGTATATATCTTTATCAGGATCGCCATACAATAAATTTTAGGAGATATTTTATTTGTGAAACAGATTGTTCTTGGAACGGCCGGACATATTGATCATGGGAAAACAAGCTTCGTAAAAGCTATGACCGGCATCAATACCGACAGACTCAAGGAGGAACAAGCCCGCGGAATAACAATAGAACTTGGGTTTGCCTGGCTGGATCTTCCAAACGGCGTAAGAATCGGAATAGTGGATGTGCCGGGACATGAGAAGTTCGTCAAAAACATGGTTGCCGGAGCTACAGGTATCGATATTGTGGCAATGATTATTGCAGCAGATGAGGGCGTTATGCCCCAGACAAAAGAGCATATGGAGATATGCCAGCTTCTGGGTATAAACTTCGGAATTGTTGTCCTGACCAAGATTGATCTTGTTGATGAAGAATGGCTTGAGCTTGTTACCGATGACATTAAAAAATTTGTAAAAGGGACTTTTTTAGATGATGCCCCGGTTATACCGGTATCTGCTGCAACCGGTCAGGGTATTGCCGAATTTATAGATGTACTGACCGAATTGAGCCCGAAAATTTCCGGACGTTCTTCATCAGGTCTTTTCCGTCTTCCTGTCGACAGGGTTTTTACCATGAAAGGATTCGGCACTGTTATTACAGGCACGCTGATATCAGGCCGGGTTCAGGTAGGAGATATGATTATGATATATCCCTCGGGCATAACGTCCAAAGTCCGCGGGATTCAGGTCCATAATGAAAGCGTAACCGAAGCTGTGGCAGGCATGCGTACAGCCATTAATTTCCAGGGTCTTGAAAAGGCCTCGGTTAACCGGGGTGAAGTTGTTTCAACGCCCGGAGCGCTTATCCCGACTTTCATGCTTGATGTTTCCCTGCACTATTTATCAAGCAATAAGAAGCCTGTTAAAAACCGCACCCGAATCAGATTTCATACCGGTACCAGCGAAATTCCCGGCAATCTTATTTTGCTCGACAGAGAAGAACTGCTTCCCGGAGAAGACACAGTTGTTCAGCTCAGGCTTGATACGCCGGTAGCGGTTGTAAAAGACGACAGGTTTGTTTTAAGAAGTGTTTCACCTGTAAGAACAATAGCAGGCGGGCAAATCCTTAATCCTGTTCCCGGAAAACATAAAAGATTTAAGGCCGAAATTACCGAAGGACTGGAAAGCCTTTCAGAGCTTTTGCCGGAAGAACTGGTTTCATATTATGTGGCCCAATCAGATTTTAAAGGTGTTTCGATTTCCGAACTGAAAGTCATGACAAATATTTCCGAAAAGCAGCTTGATAGTAACCTCCAGAATCTTTTGTCCAAAAAAAATATTGTTTTAGCTGATAAGGAAAATAAAATATATCTTCATCAAAACATCTTAAATGATCTCAAACTTGAGACTCATAATTTCCTTGATGCTTATCATAAATCAAATCCGCTTAAAGAGGGAATGCCGAAAGAAGAACTTAAATCAAAAATGCCGGCTTTTTTGAACCCGAAGTTTTTTAATCTGATAATCAATCAGATGACAAAAGAAAGCGGGATTTTGCTTGATGAGGATACGGTTCGCCTTAAAGGACATAAGGTTTCACTTGGTGAAGACCAGAGCCAGATAAAAATAAAAATTACTAAAATATACGGAAATGGCGGTCTTACTCCCCCCTTTATGAAAGATTTGACAGAAGAGCTTAAGATTGATTCTGCAAAAGCAAAAGATGTGCTGATGCTTCTTGTAAATGAGGGTGTCATCATTAAGATAAAAGAAGATTTCTATATAAATTCAGAACATATCAATAAACTGAAAAATACGTTAGTTGAATTTCTAAAGGCAAACGGAGAAATGTCAACCCCGCAGTTTAAGGATATGACAGGAGCATCGAGAAAGTATCTGATACCGCTTCTTGAATATTTCGATTCAAAAAATGTAACGATACGTATAGGGGATATAAGAAAATTAAGAAGAGCTTAAAGCCTGTGTTAAATTTACTGTTATGATATTTTTGTTGACGATGTGCACCAATCGCATACAATACACATTATATGTGTATGGAGGGTGCTATGAGAACTAATATTGATATTAACGATGAACTATTGGAAGAGGCTTTTTCGGTCAGCAAAATGAGGAGTAAAAAAGATTTAATTCATGAAGCGTTGCTGGAATACATTAAATTAAAAAAAAGAAAAGATCTTACCGAATTAGCCGGAACAATAGAATTTTATGAAGGATATAACCATAAGGATTTGAGAAAGACGGGAAATGATTCTTGCTGATACCTCGGTCTGGATCCATATTCTCAGAGATAAAGGCGGCAAAATGGTGCAGGCCTTTCGTAAAAAAACAGCTTCTGAAATTATTGTGTTCAGTCGTTTTATTCAAATTGAATTGCTTCAGGGCGCAAAAGACGAGTTTGAATGGAAACGCCTGGATGATTATTTATCAAGCCAGTATTATCTTGAAACTAATGAAAATACCTGGAAGCATGCAGCAAGAATTTATTTTGAACTCCGAAAATCAGGCATTACTGTAAGCAGTACTATTGATTGCTGTATTGCCTGTATCGCAATGGAAGCAAAAGCTCTGTTACTACACAGAGATCATGACTTTGAAAAAATTGCCGGAATAAGACCTTTCTCAAATGAGTTTTTTGAACCGCTTTATGCTAATAATTAATCCCCACTCTGTCTCCGCTAATATACTATTATCAACGATATTTTAAAATATTACAGTGTCCCTGTTTCCCTCTTAGTTTTTCCGCCGCAGCCTTAAAGTGTTCAGCGCGGGATCGTTGGATCGGATGGGACTTCCGCCATGTTGCACAGAAAATGCGCAATTCACGCTTGGTTTTTGACTATTTGCGGATGACGGAAAACTCATGCGCTTCTGTACCTTAAGGATTGGAACAAATTTACCGTGGATCTGGTCCGGGAAGCTCTTGCCTTCGGATAGCGTTTATGCTAATGGAATTCATCATTAATATGATTCACGCACAGGAGATTATTGCTCTATAAATTCAAGCCAATGCATAGCGCATGCCTCACTGCTGCACGGGATGACCTGTGCATAGCAGCAACTGAGGATTTGATTTGATATTATACTCTTATAAACAATTTGTTCCGGAGAACCACATGAAAAAGAAGTCAATAAAAGTTCCAAAAGAAATGGAGGATATTTATTTATCCATCACAAAGATTACCGATGAGTTTTCTAAAGAACATCTGAACGATGAGTACACTGAGTTTATCCAATATGCTGTTGCTGAACTTTGCAGAAAACGACCTTCTCCGTTATCAAAAGGCAATTTGAATATTTGGGCATGTGCAATTACCCATGCGATCGGTGTAGTAAATTTCCTGGACGACAGCAGTCAAACTCCACATATGAAAGTTTCAAAATTGTATGAAACTTTTGGAGTCAAACCAAGCACGGGACAAACGAAATCAAAGCAGGTTCGTACTCTTTTAGAAATGTCTCAATTTGATGTCAATTGGACATTGCCGAGTAGAATGGATAGAAATCCCATGGTCTGGATGATAACAGTCAATGGACTCATCGTTGATGTCAGAACTCAGCCCAGGGAAATTCAAGAAATAGCATACGAAAAAGGATTAATTCCATACTTACCGAAAGCATGAGAATCCAACATTTGTTTCAACCTGTCATTTTTCATCGCTATGCTTTGAGAAACATGGGTTTAACCTGCGTTGAAACAACTATCAGATTGATCTTGCAAGGGGAAAATGATATTTTAGCATTGTGAACAGGAAACACATAAACAAATATAAAATGGCAGACCATCGGAATGACGATTATGTTCCCGGTACTCCTGAAGAGCGTATTCATTTAGTATGGCCGCTGACACAAAAAATTGCATCCTTGAGCTTAAAATACGATGTTGAACGAAGACTACAAAGACATGTTGCTTGCCTTGTCCGACGAGAAGGTTGTAAAGCAGGAGAAAAACGGTGGCAAAAAGCAGTATAAAAGAAAAATTAAAGCAGAAAATATATAACGGCGAAAGAATTACTCCGGAGGAAGCTTGCAGTCTTTTTTCATGGGATTTGATTGAGCTTGGCGAAGCGGGCGACATGAGAAGAAAGCTTATCTCGCCTAAAGAAGAAGTTGGCTTTATTATTGACCGTATAATCAATTATACAAACATTTGCGAAGCGGCATGTAACTTTTGTGCATATCATGCAAGGGCGAATTTAATAGCACCTTATGAGCTTTCCATAGATGACATTTTATCAAAAATTAATGAGCTTGTCCTAATAAACGGAACTCAGGTTATGCTTCAAGGCGGGCTTCATCCGGATTATACTCTTGATAAATATGTCAGCATGGTAAAAGAAGTAAAAAAGCATTTCCCGCAAATATATCTTCATTCATTTTCACCAAGCGAAATTTTTCACATATCAAATAAATGTTCTGTTTCAATCGATAAAGTGATATCTGATCTAAAAGACGCCGGTCTTGATTCCGTGCCGGGTGCTTCGGATTTGCTGGTAGACAGGATACGTAAAAAGGTTAGCCCGAATAAAGCAAGCAAAGAACAATGGCGTGAGGTAGTATTTTCTCTGCACCGTCATAACATGAAATCTTCGGCTACAATGACTTACGGCATGGGCGAAACCGAAGAAGAAAAAATCGAACATCTGAATTTCTTGCGTTATATTCAGGATGAAACCGGGATTTTCAGAGCTTTTATTCCCTGGTCATTTTCTCCGGCAAATACCAGACTGCAAGATATTGAACCTGCAACAGGAATAGATTATCTTAAAATAGTTGCAATAGGCCGCATTTTTCTGGATAACATCAAATACATCCAGGCCGGTTGGCTTACCGAAGGACTCAAAACCGCACAGCTTGCGCTTACAATGGGAGCAAATGATATGGGCGGTGTTCTGATGGAAGAAACAGTAGTAAAGGCCACCGGTATTGAAACCAAAGCATGTACGGAAGAATTTATTGATATTATAAATAATTCAGGAAAAACTCCCGTGCTAAGAGATTCGGATTACCGGATTATAAAAAGATATTAATATGACAAGCCTTTCCATAGCGTTTTCACCATGCCCGAACGATACATTCATATTTGATGCAATGCTTCATGATCGCATAGATACCTTGGGATATAATTTCACACCTCATATTGATGATGTAGAAACGCTTAATATTGCAGCATTTCAAAATACGTTTCAAATCACAAAACTTTCATTTTTTGCATATCTTCTATTAAAAAAGCATTATACGCTTTTAGATTCGGGAGCGGCTCTTGGCTTTGGATGCGGCCCTCTTCTGGTATCAGGCAAAAAATCCCGTTTTTCGGAAACTTCTGAAATTGCAATCCCCGGCAACTATACTACTGCTTTTCTTCTTCTTAAACTCTGGAATCCTGAAATCAAAAATATAGTAGTAACCGGATTTGACAAAATTCTGCCAGGAATAAAAAACGGTGAATATGACGCAGGTCTTATTATTCACGAAGGAAGGTTTATTTATCCTGATTATGATTGCATAAAGATTATAGATCTTGGGCAGTGGTGGGAAAAAGAAACAAAACTTCCCATACCGCTTGGATGCATTGCAATCAAAAATGACCCTGCTACAATCGTTCATAAAAGCCAGATTGAACTTTTAATAAGAAATTCCATACTACATGCAAAAAACAACAGGGATGATTCACTCTCCTTTATACTAGATCATGCCCAGGAAATGGATAGAAAAGTAGTAGATGAGCACATCAATCTTTATGTTAATGATTTCAGCATTTCATTAGGAGAACCCGGAAGAAATGCTATTAATGCTTTGGAGGAAATGGCCAGGTGGAAAAAAATTCTTTAATTTGTTTGCTCATGGCAACTACTCTTGAAGCAAAACCCTTTATAGACGGGCTTTCATTGATTCGCAAAACCGAAAAACCCTTTCCTGTTTATAAAAATAATAACTATATTCTTACTATTTCAGGAATAGGGAAAACAAACGCAGCAATTGCATGCGCTTATTCCTGTTTAACCTTTCCCAACTGCCGCATAATCAATCTTGGCGCGGCAGGAGCAACAGGCACAAAGCATTTGCTTGGAGAAAGTTTTCATATCACAGAAGCTGTAGAGTTTGACAGGCCTCATTGGAAATCAAAAACACCTTATGTACACAAACCGGATTCTCTGGAAGGATTTTGCGGTGCAAAAATCGCAACTTCGGATCACCCGGTTATAGATCCTGAAGAAAGAAAAAAAATATCTTTACTGGCGGAGCTTGTAGATATGGAAAGCGCTTCCGTTATTCAAACCTGCAAAAAACTTGGCACCCTTTGTTATCTTTTTAAATTTGTAAGTGATACCCCTGAGCATACAAATGATACGGATATTGTGGATAATATTAAAAAGTATAGAGATACTTTTTTTGATTTTTTCCGGCAGTACGCTATGCCGCTGTTATAACTTTCCTTAACACAGTTTCAGCGCTATAAATTGTTTTCGCGAATTGCGATAACCCTTATTTCACAGATTCGTAAATAATCAGCAGCAAAACATAGGGTCATGACATAATGTGATAAATATTCTATAAATCTTAAAAGAAAAGGATAAACATGCTCAGGCAAGCAAGGCTGGATGCGCCTAGGATTTTCAGCATGTGATCATCAGAGGTATTGAACAAAGACAAATAGTAAATGAGGTTCCTCGCTATTTCATGTGGGTAACCTGAATTCGAGTTTGCCACCAATGAGGTAGATCATGGTGATCAGGTTTTTGATGGTCCTGTATCCCTGGCCTTGGCTTTAGCTGCTTGGATAAGGCTGTTGATTCCCTCAAGAATGCCATTGTTAATCCTTGACGTAAACCATCTCAGGATGCCGTTCCAGTGACGTTTCATGGTGTATGCGGCCTTTTTGATGGGCTCCAGACGACTGTGGGTGGCCCAGAAGTACCACTTATTCAGAAAGGTCTCAACCTCCTCTATCTCTTGATGACTGATATCTATCATGTCTTGAATCGGATTACCCATACTTTTTAGCGAGGAGCCTTTATATTTATACTGCCGACAGCCTTCATAATATGTTTATAGGGGCCATGTGCGCAGCAGGCTCGCTCAATGTCGATCAATATGGCTATCCGGCCTTTATTTTGAAGATACTGAATTTTATCCTGGGTGGGCTCTGGCTGATAGTAAACTATACCGACAATCAGGTTTACGACTATCCTCTTGTTAAAAAAAAATACGTAATGCTTCTGATACTTGCTCCTTTCATATTAACCGAATCAATTGTTCAAATGCTGTACTTTCTTAATATGAAAGCGGATGTGATTACATCCTGCTGCGGAAGCCTTTTTGGATCAGACAGAGCAAGCGTTGGTTCGGATATCGCCGGATTACCGGTAAAAATCTCCATGATCGGATTTTATACAAGTTTTGTGATTATGTTAATTTTTGGTATCATATATCTGCTCAAAAGAAAGTTTGGCCGCCTTTTCTCTTTATCAGGCGGCGTATTTTTTATCTTTTCATGCATCGCCCTGATATCGTTTATTTCTTTGTATTTTTATGAGTTGCCTACTCATCACTGCCCTTTTTGCATCCTGCAGAAAGAATACGGCTATGTGGGATATATTCTCTATGCCGCACTTCTTACAGGAGCTGTTTCCGGACTTGGCGTCGGGATACTGGCGTCTTTTAACAAGATAAGCAGCCTTTCCAATATACTGCCTCTGATTCAGAAAAGGCTTACCTTACTGTGCCTGTTCTCATACCTTCTTTTTACAGGGATATCTTCTTATCGTATTATCAGTACCGATTTTACACTTGGAGTATTTTGAAGTAAAAATCCATTTACAATTTGCTAAATGAGTTGTATAGGATTTGTCATAATAAAGTCAGATTTATATGTGCTTATATTTTTCCCTGGAGGTTTTAAAATAAACAAAATGATTATACCTGTAATACTTGCAGGCGGATCAGGAACCAGATTATGGCCATTATCACGACAGCTTTATCCGAAGCAGTTTCTAAACCTTAGCGGTGGAAATACTCTGTTTCAGGAAACAGTATTGCGTTTAAAGAATATGGGATTGCCCGAACCACCAATTGTTGTATGTAATGAAGAACATCGTTTTATAGTGGCCGAACAACTTCAGCTGATTAATGTTTCTGCAAACACAATACTTCTTGAACCTGCGGTTCGCAATACGGCGCCTGCCCTTGCAGTTTCAGCTATAAAGGCGGTTAAAGACGGCAACGACCCTGTCCTGCTGGCCTTGCCTTCCGATCATTTTATCGGCGATCTGAAATCCTTTAAGCAAGCTATACAGGAAGGTGCTGAATTTGCCGCTCAGAATCATCTGGTTACATTCGGTGTAGTACCTGTGGCTCCGGAGACCGGGTACGGCTATATCCGAAAAGGTCAACCATTAACTTCAAAAGCAAATATGCCTGCGGTATGGCAAATTGACCGGTTTGTCGAAAAGCCCGATCTTGCGCTTGCAGAAGAGTATTTGGCTTCGGGGAAATATTTATGGAACAGCGGCATATTCATGTTTAAAGCTTCAAAGCTGATTGAAGAGATGCAAACATTTGCGCCTGCCATCATGGATGCCTGCAAGGCTGCAGTGGAAAAAGGACGAAACGATCTGGATTTCTACCGCCTGGATATTGAATCATTTGCTGCCTGCCCGGGCGATTCCATAGACTATGCAATAATGGAAAAAACATCCTGCGGAGTTATTATTGCCCTTGAATCGGACTGGAACGACCTTGGCTCATGGGAAGCTTTATGGCAGGTGGGAGAAAAGGATGTCAACAACAATGTCCTGTATGGCGATATCAGCCTGCAGGATGTTACAAACTCATTTGTTCATGCATCAAGCCGTCTTGTTACTGCCATAGGCCTTGATAATCATGTGATTGTAGAAACTAAAGATGCTGTTTTTATTTCTCCCCGGGATCGGGTTCAGCAGATCAAGGCTGTAGTTGAGAATCTCAGTAAAGACAATCGCTCCGAAGTCATTACCCACAAAACAGTATACCGACCCTGGGGATCATATACTAATGTTGAAGAATCGGATTGCTTTCAGGTAAAACGTATTACCGTTAAGCCTAAGGCTAAACTATCGCTGCAAAAACACTACCACCGGGCCGAACACTGGGTTGTAGTAAAAGGTACCGCGCTTGTCACAAAAGGAGAAGAACGGTTTATTCTTAAAGAAGATCAGTCTACCTACATTTCAATAGGTACTGTGCACCGGCTTGAAAACCCGGGCAAAATACCGCTTGAGCTGATTGAAATTCAGTCGGGAAGATATCTGCAGGAAGATGATATAGAACGCATGGATGATATTTACGGGCGTACCGAGAAAAACAAAGGAAGGACTCCTTTATAAAATAAGATCATTTTTTCATCATCTTCCGAGAGCTTAATTTTCTATTTATCTTTTACCTGATTTCCTTTTTCGACATCAAGCAGTTCTATTTCAAATACCAGAACCTTATTAGGCGGGATTCGATTACCGAGCCCGCCCCTTCCATAGGCAAGAGCGGGAGGCACAAAAATCCGCCACTTGGAACCTACCTTCATCATCGGTAATACCTCTATCCAGCCCTTTATTACACCATCAGCCTGGAATTTCGCCGGCTCGCCTTTTGCATAAGAGCTGTCAAATTCCTTGCCATCCGTAAATGTGCCCCGGTAGTTGACAGTAACAAAGTCCGTCAGCCCGGGAGAAGTTCCGTCGCCTTCTTTCAGCACCATGTATTGTAAGCCGCTCGCAGTAGTCTTAATGCCATCCTTTTTCTTATTCTCCTCGGGAAACTTTTCTGACTCCCTGGCGTTTTTGACAACCAACTCCTGAATCTTTCTCATCTGGACATCATGTGCCCTTTTTTTGAGATCAACAATTAGTTTTTTCATCTCTTCTGGAGTTATAGTCAAGAGTTGTGTATGGAATAATTAGGCGGCGATCCATTTTTTTTCAATTCCATTCACAAATTTGACTCCTTTAATTACTTCAGCCAATCGTTCAGGGCAGTGGAGACGTAACCATTTTTTCTCAGCGCACTCACAAAGTTTAAATGCCATAGTAATTACAGTTGTTGC
>NZ_JBAMMY010000254.1:0-6676 GCF_051233685.1 Desulfobacterium sp. N47 | reverse complement strand
TATAATTAATAGCAGGTAAACTCCCGGCTCTGCCGGGAGACTCCCGGAGTTTGACAATTCCGGGATTATGAATTTGACAGGCGTTCATCATACATGATGCTTTTGTAATACCCGAATGCTTTTATCGGGAATCCAGCTTTTAAAAATCGGGAAAAAGTTGGATTCCCGATAAAAATCACTGCTAAAATGGCAGGTGTTACAAGAAACTTGATATGATGGTTTTTGTTTTTCGATTGTGATCAGGCCCCTTTGAGGGGCCAGCAATCGTAAAGCCTCCGGCTTTGCCGGAGGATGTTTACATTCCATGGAAAAAAAATATAACAGTACTTGAAGTACTTGTATATATCCATGAAAACCATGAAGCCATTGCCTTCGACTATTCATGCAGGGGCAGGGTATGCGGGCGCTGCTCCATGATGCTTGACGGCGAGCCGGTTATGGCATGTGCTATACGCCGGTAGGAAAAGACCGTGATATTGTTCTTGAACCGCTAAGAGGCTTTCCGGCAATCCGGGATTTTATAGTAGACAAAAGCAAAACAAGGGACAGGATCGCAAAAATAGAAGCAAGGGTAAGATCGAAACCTCTTGTACAAAGCGATATAACTGCTAAAATGGATCCGGCTCTTGCCAAAAAAATAGGAAACCTTGAATGGTGTTGCAGATGTTTAAAGCTGTATTGCCGCTTGCCCGGTTATTAATGAAGATAAAGATCAGGAAAAATTTATCGGACCTGCTGGTATTATTGCTATCGGGTTAAGATATTACGAATCCGTTTGATGAAGGAGACAGAGTGGTTGAAGCTGTTCAGGATGGTCTTTACGAGTGCATTATGTGCGGAAGGTGCAATGAAGTTTGCCCTGCAGCCGAAATCGATCATTTGGGAGTCTATTCCGAATTGCGGAAAGAAGCTGAAAAAAGAGGGTTAAAACCTTAAAAAAAAATCAGAATATTCAATAAAGTATAAACTTTGGTTAAATGCCGTTTCTTTTTAACCGGTTAACAGGTTAAGCCATGCTTACGGCGATCGAAACAGGGTTGATGTTAGTTTTCGAGTTTAAAGGAGATCTCTATGCCAAAAGGGTTTAAGATTGCAATAAATATGGGTGGAGGAGATGCCCCGGGCCTCAATGCCGTTTTAGAGGCTGTGGTTCGTTCGGCCGCCAACCGGAACTGGGAAGTATACGGAATCAAGAACAGTTATGAAGGACTTATTGACACAAATGAAATTATTTCCTTAACGCCTAAAAAGGTGTGGCATATTTCAAGCATCGGCGGAGCTTTTCTGGGAACCACAAACAAAGCTAATCCTTTTAGCATGCCTGTTGCCAATGCAGCCGGAGAAATAGAATACAGGGATGTATCCGATAAGGTTGTAGAAAACTTCAAACGACTGCGGCTGGACTGTCTCATTGCCGTAGGCGGAGACGGAAGCCTTAAGATTGCATATGACCTTTTTAAAAAAGGAATTCCTGTAATCGGTGTGCCAAAGACAATAGACAATGATCTTGTATCTACTAATATAACTTTTGGTTTTGATACAGCCGTAAGCATAGCAACCGAAGCCATTGATCGTCTTCATTCAACCGCCAAATCACATGACCGTGTTATGGTGGTTGAGGTTATGGGAAGAAACGCAGGCTGGATCGCTTTAAACAGCGGCATTTCCGGTTCGGCCGACGTTATTGTAATTCCTGAAATTCCATTTGATATTGACAGGATATGTGATCACATTATGGATCGCGAGCTGCATGGGCAACGTTATGCCATAGTTGTAGCGGCCGAAGGCGCCGCTCCCATAGGTGGTCATACTCTCAACAAAGGCAAGGGAGAAGCCGGGCGGCAGGATGTAATACTGGGCGGTATAGCTGAGTATGTTGCAAGAGAAATAGCAATAAAGACATCCAAAGACAGCCGCTTTATGGTGCTTGGGCATCTTCAGAGAGGAGGATCGCCTACCACGTTTGACAGGCTTCTGGCGCTTCGCTTTGGCGCTGCTGCGCTAAGACTTGTAAAAGAGAAAAAATTTGGAACAATGGTAGCCTTGGAATCTCCAAACATCAAGGCTATTCCTCTTGAGGAAATTATCGGCAAAATCAAACGGGTTCCGCTTGATGGCGATACCATCCGTACAGCCAGAGAGATAGGAATCTGTTTTGGAGACTGAATTTAATAAAAAATTTATAAATTTTCTGAACGTAAATATCTTGCTGCAAGAAATTTCTGTTAAAAGCGTTTCTGGTATATATGGCTGCTGATAAATATCGTCCTGATGAGCAGACAGCTCTTAAAATTATTTTCCGCTCACTTAAGCATAAAAATTATCGGCTTTTTTTCGGTGGACAAAGCATCTCACTTATCGGCACATGGATACAACGAATAGCAATATCCTGGTTGGTATATAAACTTACAAATTCCGTATTCCTATTGGGTGTGGTCGGCTTTGCCGACCAGATCCCTACCTTTTTATTATCCCCTCTTGCCGGAGTTCTGACTGACAGGTTAAATCGATATCATATTATAATAGTCACTCAGATTCTGGCGGCCATACAGGCTTTGATTCTGACCTGTATTTATTTCTACGGAATAATAGATATATGGCACATCATTTTTTTAAGTGTATTTCTTGGATCCATCAATGCTTTTGATATTCCGGCCAGACATTCACTTTTAGTTGAAATGATAGAAAAAAAAGAAGACCTGGGAAATGCAATCGCCTTAAATTCTTCCATGTTTAATTCAGCACGGCTTTTGGGCCCCTCAATCGCGGGCATATTGATTGCCGCTACAGGTGAAGGTGCCTGTTTTCTTATAAATGCTTTAAGTTATATTGTTGTTATTGCCTCAATATTGAAAATGAAAATTGTTCCAAGGATAATAAACAAGAAAAACACGCATGTTTTAACTGAAATAAAAGAAGGCTTTTCTTATACGTTTGGTTTCAGACCGATAAAGTTCGTTATACTTTTGTTTGGTCTGGTAGGTTTAATGGGAATGCCTTATTCGGTGCTTCTGCCTGTTTATGCTAAAGAGATACTTAAAGGCGGCTCCCATACCTATGGCTTTCTGATGGGAGCTTCGGGTTTAGGCGCTTTGACGGGCGCTCTTTATCTTGCATCCAAAAATAGTATCCATGGACTTTTAAAAATAGTTCCATGGTCGGCAGGCATATTCGGGATTGGGCTGATTATTTTTTCTTTATCCCGTTATTCTTTACTTTCCATGGTATTAATGGTATTGATCGGTTTTGGACTGATGCTGCAACTGGCATCAAGCAATACTCTCTTACAAACTATTGTTGATGATGATAAACGTGGCCGCGTTCTTAGCATTTATATCATGACCCTTATGGGCTCAGCAACTTTTGGAAGTCTTTTAGCAGGTGGTATGGCAAAGTTTTTAGGTGTCCCGCTCACTTTGGCAATAGGCGGAATATCATGTATTTCAGGAGCTGTTCTCTTCGCAAAAAAACTTCCGGAGCTGCAAAAAGATGGTTTGATTTACACCGGCAAAACAGGGTGAGAGGGTAGGGGGGATAAGGATAAAGGTGCAAGGTGCAAGGTGCAAGGGATAAGGATAAAGGTAAAGGTGCAAGTAGAAGATAGTTTATGAGTTCATAATAAGGTCTTTGTGTCTTTTAGTATTTCTGCCTATGCTTACCGATGTTTTGGTGACAATATCGCTTGACCATATTATTTTATTGATGTATCAATATGTTAAACATTATACACTCATCAAAAGCTTTTAAACATTAATCTGGAGGAACTATGAACAGGAAATATCTGTTATTTTTGATCGTACTTATAAGTCTTCTTTCACTTACAGGCTGCGGATACAATAAAATGCAGGCCAATGAAGAGCAGGTTTTTGCAGCATGGGGAGATGTTGAGGCGAGTTATCAGCGCCGTCTTGATCTGATACCCAATCTTGTTGAGGTGGTAAAAGGTTATGCAAAACATGAAGCCGACACATTGACTGCTGTTACAGAAGCCAGAGCTAAAGTGGGTTCAATGCAGATTTCAAAAGACATGATTAATAATCCCGAAGCAATGGGGAAATTTCAGCAGGCTCAGGGGCAGCTTTCCGGCGCTCTTTCACGGCTAATGGTTATAGTTGAAAGATATCCTGATTTAAAGGCAAACCAGAATTTCATGGATCTGCAGAATCAGCTTGAGGGAACCGAAAACAGGATAAATGTTGCAAGAGTCAGGTATAACAAGGCAGTACAGGATTTTAACACCAGTATCAGAATTTTTCCAAACTCACTCACAAACTCTCTTTTGCTTCACCTTGCACGCAAAGAACCTTTCAAGGCGGATGAAGCCGCAAAGAGCGCGCCTAAAGTAAACTTTTCAATGCAATAAAATAAAGAAAGCAAAGTATCAAATGCAAAGAAAACCGGCTCATAAGTTCATAAGCTCATGAGTTGCTAAGATAAAGCCGGAACTTATGCAGATCTCATAAAGGGGTTAATTCATGAAATACTGGTTGATTGCGTTTCTATTTTTAATTATTCCTTACAATGCCGAAGCGTTTGATGTTCCTCAACTGAAAGGAAGAGTAAATGATTATGCTGCCATACTCTCACCCGAAACGGTTCAAAAGCTGGATGCGACATTATCAACGCTTGAAAACAGCGATTCTACCCAGGTAGTGGTTCTTACTATACCATCTCTTGAAGGAGAAAACCTGGAAGAATTTTCCATAAAAGTTGCCGAAAGCTGGAAAATAGGACAAAAAAATCTGGATAATGGCGCTATTCTTCTTGTCTCAAAAAATGACCGAAAACTAAGAATAGAAGTGGGACGCGGGTTGGAAGGCAAATTAACGGATCTTATATCCGGCAGAATTATTCGCAATGAGATTATTCCCAGATTCAAGGAAGGCGATTTCAATGGCGGAATCGAGGCAGGCGTTAATGCCATTGTTTCAGTTGTTAAGGGCGAATATGTGGCGTCAAGGTCAAATGCCAGGCATAAGGGAAACGGCAAAACACCGATATTTGCACTCCTTATTTTTCTTTTTGTTATAACCGCAGCTTTATCAAATTTTTCTAAAGTCTTAGGTGGTATAACAGGAGCTGTGCTTCTTCCGATAATATCTCTTCTTTCTTTTGGCGGAATATCCCTTTTGCTGCTTGGCATCCTTGCAATAGCAGGATTTGGTTTCGGACTTTTATCAGGAGCCCTTGCAGGAGGAACAGGAAGGCATTACCCGGGAGGTTTTATTGGTGGCGGTTTCGGAGGAGGCGGTGGTTTTGGCGGAGGGGGATTTTCGGGCGGAGGCGGCGGATTCGGCGGAGGCGGCTCATCAGGAGGCTGGTAAAAGGAAATATTTATGAAAACTAAAGCATCAGAATTTTTCAGCAAACAAGACCAAAAATGTATCTCGGATATTATCAAACAGGCTGAGTCTAATACTTCCGGTGAAATAGCAATAATGGTACTTGACGCAAGCGATTCGTATAAGGAAGCCGAAACCTTGGGGGCATTTATACTTTCAGGCTTTTTTGCACTTATTTTAGAAATTATCAAATCATACTATATCGCAACAAAAGCTGTCGGCTGGAGCTATGACCCGTCGGGTTTTTCTTACCAATTTTTACTGGAAGCTTCGGGACATACAAGCATCTGGACTTATATCCCAATGCTGTTTATTCTATATTTTCCGTTTAAATTCATATTTTCAAAAATTGACGGCATAAAAATTCCCTTTTTATCAGGCAAAAGAATCGAAGAGACCGTAAGGAAACGTGCTTTAATGGCTTTCTATGAAAAAGGATTGTATAAAACACGGGATGAAACAGGAATTCTTATTTTTATTTCCCTTCTTGAGCACCGGGTATGGATTTTGGGAGACAGAGGAATTAACGCAAAAATAGACCCTGAATTCTGGGGCAATATAGCCGCAAAGCTATCGGAAGGAATCAAGAAAAAAGAACATGGAAAAGCCACATGCGATGCTATTGAAGAGTGCGGCAAAGAATTGTCCAGATATTTTCTGATAAAACAGGATGATACCAATGAGTTAAGCAATGAAGTGATGTTTTGATGTATAAAATAGGTTAACACTGATTAATCAAAATTAACACAAGATACTCTTGCTCAATCATCCAGAACTTCACGCAGCTTTTGCCTGAGTGTGTTGATTCTTATTGGTTTTTGCAGGTAAATCCCGGGCTTTTCGTCTTGGCCCTTATATATGGTGTTTTCGGCCAGGTATCCGGTCATAAATACAACCTTTACTCCGTGTCGCTTTAATAGTATTTTGTCTGCAAGATCTTTCCCGTTCATTTTCGGCATGATAACATCTGTGAGTAAAAGATCGATATCTTCTTCATATGTCTCATTGATCTTTATGGCTTCTTCGGGAGTAAGCGCTATAAGAAGCCGGTAGCCCAATGGCCTTAGGGCTCTTTCTATAATTGAAAGCAGTATTGGTTCATCATCTACAATAAGAATAGTTTCATTGCCTCCTGCTGCCTCTGTTAAATCCGAATCTATGAGTTTTATGGTATCTGTATCTGCAACAGGCAGATTATAGTGGACCCCATGTCAAGACTGATTTTCATAAAAATTAAGCTACCAAAGGTCTCTGATATTTTCTCCGGGTTTAAGTTCTTTTTTCTTACAAAGTCCTTTTCAAAAGGTCCGCTATTGCCGGATAAATGAAAAATG
>NZ_JBAMMY010000253.1:0-1214 GCF_051233685.1 Desulfobacterium sp. N47 | reverse complement strand
ATATTGGGAGGGTATTGAATATGGCTAAGAAGAAATTTGAGAGGAAGAAGCCGCATGTTAATGTTGGGACTATAGGGCATATAGATCACGGCAAGACAACACTTACGGCGGCAATAACAAAGCATTGCGGTTTGAGGGGTTTAGCGGAGTATGTACCGTTTGATCAGATAGATAAGGCTCCCGAAGAGAAGGAGAGGGGTATAACGATAGCAACGGCACATGTTGAGTATGAGACAGTAAAGCGTCATTATGCACATGTGGACTGTCCTGGCCATGCCGACTATATTAAGAACATGATAACCGGGGCAGCCCAGATGGACGGAGCTATCCTTGTAGTTGGAGCAGATGATGGTCCGATGCCCCAGACACGTGAGCACATATTGCTTGCACGTCAGGTTGGAGTTCCGACAATAGTTGTGTTTTTGAACAAGTGTGACATGGTTGATGATGAGGAGCTTATAGAGCTGGTTGAACTGGAGTTAAGGGAGCTTTTGGACAAGTATGAGTTTCCCGGAGACGATACTCCGATAATTCGCGGAAGCGCATTGAAAGCACTTGAGAGCGACGATTCTCACAGCGAGGAAGCGAAATGCATATTTGAATTAATGGATGCGATAGATTCATTTATACCTGAGCCGGTACGTGATGTAGACAAGCCGTTTTTGATGCCGGTTGAGGATGTATTCAGCATATCCGGTCGGGGTACGGTAGTAACAGGTAGAGTTGATCGGGGCATAGTACATGTAGGAGATGCTGTAGAGATAGTGGGAATAAGGCCTACGATCAAGACAGTATGTACCGGAGTTGAGATGTTCAGAAAGCTTTTGGACGAGGGCCGGGCCGGAGACAACATAGGAGTGTTGTTAAGGGGTACCAAGCGGGAGGATGTTGAGCGGGGGCAGGTTGTTGCAGTACCTGGTTCAATAACGCCGCATACCAAGTTCAATGCTGAGGTATATATTTTAAGTAAGGAAGAAGGGGGAAGGCACACGCCGTTTTTCAATGGTTACAGACCGCAGTTTTATTTCAGGACGACGGATGTAACAGGGATACTGACATTGCCTGAGGGTATAGAGATGATAATGCCCGGAGATAATGTAGCGATATCGGCGGAGCTGATAACTCCCATAGCGATGGAGACCGAGCTTCGGTTTGCGATAAGGGAAGGTGGCCGGACGGTCGGTGCCGGAGTTGTAAGTAATATTATAGCATAA